>CALIHL010000061.1 GCA_938022935.1 uncultured Saprospiraceae bacterium | reverse complement strand
GGGAGGATTGCTCATTCGTAACAAGATCAAACATGAACAGAAGATCACTGAACAAAATGCAATTATAAAAAAAGCGCTTGCAGAAAAAGAAGTATTGCTAAAAGAGATACATCACAGAGTAAAAAACAACCTTCAGATTGTCTCTTCTCTGCTTGGCATGCAATCACTATCCATCAAAGATGAATCTATCAAAACTGCAATAACAGAAAGTCGTGCTCGTGTACACAGCATGTCACTGATCCATCAAAATCTCTATAAAAAAGAAAAATTTACAGGCATCGAGATGAGGCCATATATCAACCAACTTTGTACTAATCTTCTTAACACCTACCACTTTGAAGACAAGGATATATCGCTTCAGACCAATGTCTCAGAAGGCTTATGGCTTGACGTAGAAACTGTAGTTCCTTTAGGACTGATCATCAATGAATTAATTACTAATTGTCTTAAGCACGCTTTTACAGGACGCTCATCAGGAACCATCACGACTAATCTAAGTATAGAAAACGAAGTCTTAGTACTTATAGTTAAGGATGACGGCGTGGGTATTAATATCGATGATAATCACGAAGATTCTTTTGGGCACTCTCTCATAGATTCTTTCAAAGATAAACTTGAAGCAGATCTTCTGATAGAAAATGATAATGGCACATCTGTAACGCTTAATATTAAGTCTTACAGTACAGTGTAGCATCGATCGGTTTTAAAGCTATTCTACAACATTGATAAACTTTCTGGATACAAAAGGGATGCCCTCAGAGGTTAATCCTTCTACCACTACTTGGTGTATACCTAACAAGTCACTCGTTCTGAATGAAAATGTATAACGATCTTCTTTCAAATTGACATTGGGGTCCCAGAAGATCGTCGTTCTATAATCCGAGCTAGTAGATAACTCTTCATCACGAGGGACATAATACTGACGTGCTTTGTGATAGCCTGGATGGCTAATACTTAACAACCCAGACTGAAAATACTTTTTCTTCTCGGATGGGTTTTTAGTTACAATTGAGATGACAGCTCCTACATCATAAAGAGCAGAGGCGCGCAAACCCGTGATTATATCTACAGAAAAAACATCTGATGGATTCAAGTTTCTTTCTTGACCTTCAGGCACCATATATCCATCAATTACGATTCGTGGTTCTGGCCCAGACAATCCTTGTAAAAGGATAACTTGTCGACCACCACGGACTATTTTTTTAGAGCCTGGTATCATTCCCCGTAGCATGTCGTGAATCGTTGCAAAATATAGCCCATCATACTGCGGATCATCAGCAACAAATTTGTCAGTACTTGCAAAGAAGAAGATCCCTTTTTCCTTATATCTTTTCTCAACAGCTCTATTCTTTGCTTGTGCACTATATCTTCTCGCGGATACAACAACTTCATCTATGTCTATTGACCAGACTGAGTTATCGAGCACTTTTGATCTATTGACCGATTGAGTATAGACTTTTCCATCTAACTCTTCTGCATCATCATAATTAGAAAAAGGATAATGTAACAAACTATTAGAGGTATCAAGACTAAACTCTGGCAAGAGAAGCGGCTTCACTTTTACATATCGGTTACCCACAAGTTTTTGAGTCCCTGCTTTTACTTTTTTACTTTTCTTCTTTTTATGAGTTGCTGCTTGTATGATGATGTCGACACTATCTGGTAGGTCAATACCCTCAAATTGAAAATAGCCATCCTCGCCTGTAGTAACTTGCAGTGCTGCAAACAATTCTTCATTGACGATATTTAGTGCCACATCAGCTTTGACTGGTTTGTCAGACTTCAGTTTAGTAATCTGACCTTTTATAACTGTCTTCTCTTCTGAAAATGATAATAACTCTGGATAATCAGATTGCAGCACTCGCTGCCATTCAAATCTCCTCCATCCGTGAGTTGTCAGTACCAGATCCATAAATGACCTACTTCTCTTGTCATCTTTTGCGACATAATCAGCTATGAAGTCAACCTTACCTTTCAAATCACTTTGTAGCCATAGGTAGCTCTGGATATCTACGCTTCGCCACTCATCAGGAAGCACATCTCTATTATAAATTGAAATGTTGGCACTCGCTCTAACAGATTGTCCAGTCTGAGAGCTGCTGATTGATCCAGAAATCAATTTGCTTTTTGAAATCACAGAAGGTAGATCGATATCCACATCAATATGATCTTGAGGGTTCCGATTAAAGATCAAGCGCTCTGATACAGGTAGGTTCTCAGGATTAAATAAGGTAAGATGCACCACTCCAGAAGGCAACTTATCTTTTTCTAAGGACACTACCATCTTCTTAGTAGCCATTAATGTAAAAGAGGAAACGATCATCCCCCTGACATGAGCGATTAAGTGAGCCCCTTCCAGTCCATCATCCATGTTAGAGCTCAAGGTGATGCTGATCTTTTCGTCATCTTGACTATGAGCACTCATGACATAGCCTTCTGTAAGAGAGCTTGGGAGAGCCATTGACTTATTCATGTCGCCATATTTTAACTCTGCTATATAGCGCTCACCTTTCTGAGGTGTGATATCAACTCTACCTATGGTGTTTTTCCATATTTTAAAATTAGAAACAAATTCACCTTTTCCATTCTTGATCACTCCTTTAAACTGATCCTCATCATCAACCCCCCAAACCTTAAAAGCCAACTTACTCTTCAAACCATCTACGAGATATCCTCCTTCTGGAAAAAACTGAATAGAAAGATCTTCATCTTTTACCCGGCTCTTCATGAACTCAGCACTATTAAGTAGTCTCACTTCTTTTTGAAATATATAATCAGTGTCAAAGTTGAGCTGATAAGGGCTATAGACACGTAAGGTGTACACGCCGACTTTATCTTCTAAAGTTGTCTTGATACTAAATGGCGCAACACCATCTTTGATTTTGAGTTGGTAGGTATCTATAGTATTTCCGTCAGGGTCGATCCAATCTGCATAAATGATAGGTTCTATGTCGATCAAGACATGACTTCGCCCATAGACCATATATGCCTTGGCCCAGATCTCATCCTCCACGACATAATAAGGCTTGTCCATAGCTACATAGATCTTCTCGACATAGTGCGAAGAGTGATAATCATTGAAAAGGCTATCTATCGATTGTCCGATAACAGAGAGCGAAACAAACAGTAAGATGGTTGAGAAAGCAGCTTTCATGCTTAATCATAACGTGTATTGGCCCTTTTGTGCTTCTTGATAGACAAGAGAAAATTGAGTGAAGATGCTGTAGTAGAAGGCAGAATTTCTTGTGCTTTCTTGAATTTTTCTCCTTCTCTTTCCAAGAGAAGGAGAAGAGGATGAATTTGTCTTAAGAGGGATCCATCCTCGAAAAAACAAAAAAACCTGACATCTCTGTGAAGCTTTTGTACCCGGAGTCCCGATAAATCGGGACACGCCCGCGAAGCCATCCCGATTTTATCGGGACGTGTCTACCAATTCTTACATAGCTTATCAATTAGATACTCCCCAAAAACAAAAAAGCCTCACATCTCTGTGAAGCTTTTGTACCCGGAGCGGGACTTGAACCCGCACGGCCGCGAAGCCACTGGATTTTAAGTCCAGCGTGTCTACCAATTCCACCATCCGGGCGTATATCGGATGAAGATGAAAGTAAGTATCAACCTACCCACATAAATAAGGCCATAACTAAGTATGGCCTCTTTTTGAGCGAATGACGAGATTCGAACTCGCGACCCCGACCTTGGCAAGGTCGTGCTCTACCAGCTGAGCTACATTCGCAGTAATCATCGCTCTTTAGCGACCGCAAATATATACTAAATCAAATCTTAATGGCAACTCATCAAGGGATATTATACACATGTGTGAAATCTCTCATTTCTCCCTTCTCACGATTATCTCTCAACACGCCTACATATGGGGATTCTGTCTATCTTAACATAAAATAAAACGATATGGCACAGCCTAACTGGTGGCTACTATTTCCTGTAGCATTGATCCCCTTAGTGATCGGATTTATATGGTATAACCCAAAAGTCTTCGGTCATACGTGGATGCGCACTGCCGAGATCGACGAAGAAAGAGCCCAATCTGGCAATATGATTAAGATATTTGGCTTGACCTATCTCTTTAGTCTATTGGCAGCGTATATGATAGCTATAGGATCTGTACATCAGTCAGGGATCGCTATGCTATTCTTAGGAGATCCTGCTTTGGATGACCCTAACTCAGCCATTAGCACTTTCGTAAATGAGTTCATGACAACATACGGTGATAGACACAGATCTTTCTTTCACGGCATGATACATGGTATAGAGACGGCAGTGTTTTATGGATTAGCCTTGATCGGCATTAACTGTTTATTCGAAAGGCGGCCATTCAAGTATGCTTTTATCCATATAGGATATTGGATCATCTGCTTTGCGATTATGGGCGGTCTACTCTGTCAGTTCTTCTAAAAAGAGCTTAGACATAAGCACATAAGCACATAAGCACATAAGCACATAAGCACATAAGCACATAAGCACAATTTAGACATCCACAGGCCACTGCCCTACCCGTGCAAACTTATAGTGAGCTGCCTTCTCAACCTTGTAGTACGTCTCCAAGCCGGTGATACTGACATCGTTGACTTGGCTTAGATCGAGGTTGCCATCTTCTTGTAGTGCGGCATCATCTACATATATATGTTCTATAGTACCGATGATCATGATCGTACCATTCTGCTTGATGAGATATTCATCCTCATACCTCATACCCAGCTTGATACGTGACTCAACTACATATGGTGCTTTGTGATCACCGAGGTATTCGGCACCAAGCTGACATGTATCAAACTCTGAGGTGTCTTTGTCCCATTTGGCGGAAGCATAATGAGCCTTATCTATAAAGTCAAGGTGTACGTGGTTGATCGTATAGACACCAGAAGACTTGATATAGTCATATGTCTGCCGTTCCACCGTCAATGGCCTCATGATAAATCCCTGCATAGGCGGCGAAGCACCGATATGCACAACACTGCTGATCAATGATAGATTAGGTACACCATCAGGTGAGATCGTCCCTATGAGATTAGCAGACTTGTAGCCGCTTAAGCTATTGATGAAGTGTCGCCTAAACATAGACTCACCCTCAAGAACATCTTTTTTAGAAAAGTATGCCATATCCGTCTATCCTTCGAGTGCCTCGAGTTGCGTCATGATCTTATCTGCCTCCGCAGTCTTGAGATCTGCAGCAGTTCGATCTGTCTTGGACAATGTAAAAGCCTCTTCCATGAGTTTTTTATACTCTGCTCTAAGTTTGTCAGCAGGTGATTTCTTTTTGAATAATCCTAACATAGTTTTATTTTCTAATCTTCTAAAATTATAATTTTTGTTCAATCACGATGGGACTTTTCTAAAATCTTGATTTATCTAATCGTTGTGATACCTGCATCCACTTGTAGCACCTGACCGGTCATCGATACCGCGCTTTCACTAATTAGAAAGTTAGCAAGTCCCGCCACTTCTTTTGGATGAATGATCCGCTTCATAGGGTGACGATCGCTCATCTTTTTTCTCATCTCATCATTCTTCAGTATGCCAGCAGCAAGCGGCGTATCAGTGATGGTTGGCGCTATGGCATTGATGCGTATCGAGGGTGCAAACTCAGCTGCGAGCGATCTCACCACTCCTTCCAGTGCTCCTTTAGCAGCAGCCACACTTGCGTGAAATGCCATTCCTTGAGAAACAGCAACTGTACTGAATAAAACTATCGATGCATCTTCTGCTCGCTTCAACTGTCTGTGATACTTCTTGATCACCCGTATAGCACCAATCACATTGATATCAAAATCAGATCTAAAGTCTTCTTCCTTGAGAGAAGATATAGGCTTTAAGTTGATACTTCCTGGACAATATATAATCGTACTTAGGTCATCTATAGCAGGCAAGTCATCTGTCAATACATCCAAACTATGATGCTCAAAGTCACCAGTGATTTCTGGGGGTGTTCTACTGATATTGACACACGACCTCTTACTGATCTGATCTGCTAATATTGAAGCACCGATCCCTTTACTCCCTCCTACGATCAAGAGCTTGCTCATCGCTTACTGATTTTGTTATTGTTGATATGACCTTGTCTACTGCACTTAAAGTTTCCTCTTATATATCCTCTCTTGGCAAGATGCTTTGTAGATCTACCTTGCACTCTCTTGCGCCACATCCTAAAGCTGGATGGTTTCATCTGGTTTCTCATGATCCTGATCACTTCTCCTTCTGACAAACCAAACTGCATCTTGATCTGGTCAAATGGTGTCCGATCTTCCCAGCCCATCTCAACAATACGATCTAAGTCTCTATCCGTTAGTTCATAAGCCGTCATGATCGCGGTAGGCTTACTTTTGACATCCTTGTGAGATGGTTTTGTTGCTTTTGTATTTTCATCACTTAGTTCACTCAACCTCATTCGTTTTAGTGGCGTCAGTAGATAAACCCTGAAAAGCTGAGATGGTTCGTACGTCTACCATATCTTACTTCTATGAATCAACTATTAGCCCATATAAACATCGGATTACTAAACGCCCCTATCGATGATCCCATGATTGCTGACTTTGCAGATAACCTTGATAAGATCAATGCTATAGCAGAAGCTGCACCGGGATTTGTTTGGCGACTTAAGGATGAGGACAATAACGCCACTTCATTTAACCCATATAACAACGAGTTGATCATCGTCAACATATCTGTATGGACCAACCTAGAGGCCCTGAAAGATTACGCTTACCATACTGATCATATGGCTTTCTTCAAAAGAAGACATGAATGGTTCTTACCACTCGACAAACCACATATGTGCCTATGGTGGACAGATTCAACAGAGATGCCCGATGCAGATGAGGGCAAAAACAGATTGGACCACTTATGGGAGAATGGTCCATCACAGTTTTCTTTTGACTTTAGAACTTATAATCAGTTTTCTAATTAGGCTCATTATATCTTTATGTAGTGAAGCTTATCTTTACGGACTTATGAAGCGACTATATATCATCTCCTTATTCACCATGACACTTTGCCAAGTCTCTGCGCAAGAGACACAGGTATGGATGGACTCTTTAGGGTTTGTATATCTCGACGAAGTGCTCACACATGCCATCTATGATGTGCGTTATGCTTCGGATCATAACTTCGTTGGAAAAAAAATAGAAGGATATCATACAGACCGTATCGTCATAACAGCATCTGCCGCCAAAGCACTGAAGAGCGTAGAAGACAGGTTATACAAACTGGGATATGGCTTAAAGATATTTGATACGTATAGGCCCCAGACCGCAGTTAATCACTTTATAGACTGGGCAAAGGATCCTGCCGACACTCTTACAAAGCAAGAGTTCTATCCGGAAAAGGATAAGAAGAATTTGTTTCAACTTGGCTACATATCTACTCGATCTGGACACAGCAGAGGAAGCACCATAGACTTAACCCTTTATCACATAAGGGATAACAAAGAGATCGATATGGGTAGTCCTTATGACTTCTTTGGCGAGATCTCACATCATGATTATAGTAAAGTTACTAAGACTCAATTGAAAAATCGATTCTTCTTAAAAACAATGATGTACGATGGCGGCTTCAGGTCATACTCCAAAGAGTGGTGGCACTATACCTTAAGAGGAGAACCATATCCAAAGACTTTTTTTGATTGCATTGTACATCCAGATTAGGTTGGTCCATTCCAGTATACTGAGCTATTTCTACTTTGGCATTCTCATTTTCATGAAATTGCTACTATCTTCTCCTTACGAATTGAGCAAATAACATCACAGTATGAAAAACTATCTCTTTATAATTACAGTATTGATCTTTTTCAGTCAGTGCGCTTCTCCAACTGAGCAAGTCGAAGAGATAGTCATCCAAAATGTCAATGTAATATCAACGAAAGATGACGTCAGGATCAATGAGACCAGCAATGTCGTCATAAGAGATCAGAAGATTTATAAAATTGGATCACACACACCATCCTCTAAAGCAACCATCATAGATGGTACAGGCAAGTATCTGATGCCAGGTCTAACCGAGATGCATGCCCACATACCAGTTGTTAAGGATGGCAATGACACTTTACTAAAAGAAACCCTCTTTCTCTATCTATCGCAAGGCATCACTACAATAAGAGGTATGTTGGGTGATCCTTATCACCTACAGCTCAAAGAGTCCATCGCAAGAGATGAGATCTTAAGTCCACGTGTCTATACTTCAAGTCCATCTATGAATGGCAACAGTATCCCAACAAAAGAAGTAGCAAGAGAAAAAGTAAAGCAATACAAAGAAGAAGGATATGACTTTCTAAAGATTCACCCAGGTATCACTTTAGAAGTATGGGATGAATTAGAAAAAACAGCGAAGGCAGAAGACATGGTCTTCTCTGGTCATGTACCAGTACTCGTGGGCATTAGAAAAGCACTTTCTGCTCAATATGGGACCATAGATCACCTCGACGGTTTTTTAGAAGGGCTTGTACCTGAGTCAGCGGGTGTTGCTAAAGATGCTAATGGGTTTTTTGGTTATAACTTTACAGACATAGCAGATCTATCTGTGATCCCCGAGCTTGTAAAAATGGCTAAAGATAACAATGTGGCTGTCGTCCCTACACAATCATTATTCACAAGATGGTTCTCACCAAAAGATCCTGCCTTGATGATGAAAGAACCTGAGATGAAGTACATGCCTGCTCAGACGCGCTTCACGTGGAGACAGAACAAATCTCGGATGATCAATGACGAATCCTACAATGAAGAACAATGGAAAAGATTTATCGACATCCGTACAGCGCTGCTTAAAGAGATTGACAAGCAAGATGTAACTATACTCGCTGGATCTGATGCACCACAGGTTATGAATGTGCCTGGCTTCTCACTGCACCATGAGATGAGAGATATGCAATCCGCTGGTATCTCAACAGCTAAGATTATAAAAAGCACAACCTCTGCACCGGCTATATTCTTCAGTGCTGACAATGATTACGGAAGTATAACTGAAGGACTATCTGCAGATCTCATACTACTCAATAAAAATCCGCTGGATAATATTGAATATGCATCTTCAATAGAAGCTGTGATTGTTAGAGGGCGAATGATTGATAAGGCTGAAATTGATAAAAGACTTACAGCGATTGCAAAAAGAAACAACTAAGTCATTGTTGTTTTTAAGGGCATTATTTTAAATCCACCAACAAACTTCTTTTTTGTAATCCTGTACTGTTTAAGTGGCAACGATCCCCAGGAATCAACACTGCCCAATCCACGCTGACACAGATCTAAATAGAGATACATTTTGTCAGAAACAGGCAAGTCATAACTATGCATCGAGCCATGAACAGGCTGAGTCAACTCTTCTGAAGTATAAGGATTAAATGTAAAGCTAAAAGTGGGCTTCCCTTTTATACAGACACCTTCCTTCTCTTTAAATAAGATCTTCAACCATCGCACATCTTCTCTATTTCCATTTTCTTGTGGACTTATATAGTCTTCATAAAAAGCATCCACTTCTTTCTTATAAACTCCTACACGAGCACTTCGCTTTCTGTCCACATAGTTTTCATGTGGGCCTCTGCCAAAGTAGGTTGCTTCTTTCAAGTCAGTATTGATAGAAGTAAATAAGCCAACCCTTGGCACTTCAGGTAGGTTTAGCTCTTCAAAGTCTAACCTGTAAGCAACATCTATACTTCCATCAGTTTGTATACGGTAGGTTACACTTCCAATCTGCTCATCACACTCAGCACCTTTAAAAGCCAATTCAAAGGATAGAGTACATGTATCTTCACTCAACTCTTCTGTAGAACCAATCGCCACAACCTTTTTTCCAGCAGTCCGCCAAAAAGCAGAAGTCTTTTCAAACTCATGGCCGAAGTCATTATCAACTGGAGCTCTCCAGAAGTTAAATCTTACATCATCGTCAAATAGAGACAGCCCATCATATTCTAACTTTGATATCGCTCCAAGTTCTTTGGAAAAAATAACGTTAATTCGATCACTACTAAAACCTATAGTCTCCTCATTTTCTGATTTTAAAAGCTTAGGTTCAATTTCTATGATCTTATTATCATCCGAAGTTGACACTCTTGTAAAGCGGCTATTATTCAATTGAAATTGATCAAACGCAAGGAGATGATTTATCTCAAGATTTGGTACAGCTTTGATCAGCTTGTACGACAAGTCCAAGAACAACTCTTCATCTTTCTCTAATTCAAAAGAAAAATGACTTAACATTAAACTCTTTGATTGTGCGGGCTCAACATCTAATCCTTCAGATACGCCAGAAACTTTAATTCCACTTTCACTCCAGATCTTCCATTCCAGTCTTACATGTGAGAGGTCGATAAAATCAAAACCATTGGTTATAGTTACTATCAGATCTTCTTCTTGATCAATGACACTTGATATGGGTTGATACACTTTATGTACTTCTATTAAGTGTGGATGTGGCGTCCTATCAGGAAATACCAATCCATTGATACAGAAGTTTCGATCACTCAATACATCATCTGGACCAAAGTCTCCTCCAAATTTCCACTCTTTTTCTCCCTCTTCATTTACAATTGCAACGCCCTGATCTGCCCAATCCCAGATGAAGCCGCCTTGAAGTTGAGGGTGCTTGTTGATTAGATCCCAATATTCTCCTAAATTGCCCAGACTGTTACCCATAGCATGAGCGTACTCGCACATGATCATTGGCTTACTCTTTGGCGAACTTGCAAAATCTTCTAACTCATCGGGATGAGGATACATTGGACAGTAGATATCAGTATTGTCCAACATCCCAGCTTGTTCGTATTGGATAGGACGGGAGGTATCACGAGCCTTTAGCCAATGATATGTTGCGTGCATATTTTGGCCATTGCCAGCTTCGTTGCCTATGGACCAGATGATAACAGATGCATGATTTTTAGTAGCGTGATACATTCTAGCTACGCGGTCTATAATTGCATCTTGCCATTCTTCTTTTCCTGAGATGTGAGCTTCTTTGTCATATGGCTCTTGAAACTCCACGCCCATAGCGTGGATCTCAATATTAGCTTCATCAACTACATATAGACCATACTGATCGCAGAGTTCATACCACCTGGCACATTTTGGATAGTGACTATTCCTTACAGCATTTATATTATGCTGCTTCATGAGCTTGATATCTTGCAGCATCAGCTCTTCAGATATCACATGTCCTTTCCATTCATCATGTTCGTGATGATTGACTCCTCTTAATGTGACACTCTTACCATTGACTAGGAGTATGCCATCAACTATCTCTACTTTTCTAAATCCTACATCAGTCGTGACAACTTCTTCTACTTTACCATCTATTTCAATCTTTAATTTCAGTTGATAAAGATTAGGAGTTTCGGCAGTCCATTTTAATACATTGGAGATAGACTCTATCTTAAAACCGATATTAGCATCAGAGATCAATTCACTCCCTTCAAACACCTTATTTGAATTACTGTCACGCAGCTCCCAAACTAAGTTAACTTCTTCATTGTCAACTCTAACGGCACCTTCGCCCAAACCCTTTAAAGCCAAATCACAATGTAGACTGCCATCTTTATAATCGTTGATCAGATCTGCCTCTATTGATATATCCTCTATGTACAACTTTGGTCTCGCTGTAATATAGATATCTCTTTCTATACCCGATATACGCCAAAAGTCTTGACACTCCAAGTAGGATGCATCGGACCACCTGATTACTTCGATAGCAATCGTGTTCTCACCAAGACTTAAACAATCTGATATTTCAAATTGTGCTTTTGTCTTAGAATCTTGATTATATCCTACCTCTTTCCCATTAACCCAAATAGTGGTCGCACTCTTTATAGCATCAATATTTAGAAAGATTCGCTTGTTACGCCAAGCATCTGGAACAACAAAGGTCTTTCTATATGACCCAACTGGATTATAATTTTTATCAACAAAAGGAGGATTGATTGGGAAGGGATAGATCTTATTGATGTAAATGGGAACACCATGACCTTCTAATTGCCAATTAGACGGAACCTTAATGTCATCCCATGCCTTATCATCAAAGTCAACTTCGTAGAATGGTGCATCTCCTAAGGATGGTCGTTGACTTGGTTTTTCTACCCAATTAAAACGCCACATCCCATTGAGAGAGAGCACATTCTTTTCTTCTCCTTCATCAGGAGAGGAGATTCTAAAATGACTATGATATGCCGTTTGGCCCTCAGCAAATATGCTTGGGTCCTCCCATTTGTTCTGTTGATTACTCTTGGACAAAGTGATAGTTTGAACTTTTACAACTTCGTCTATTTACCAAAAGGTTATAAGTATCCATAAGATAAGCAAAACCAAGAAAAAAGCATGCGTCCTATAATCCTTATACCAAGGCAGTCCTTCCATCCCTTCTCCTAAGAGCGAATGATCGTAAGTTAAATTTTCTATTCTACTGACTTCCGGTGCAGGTCTTTGATAACTGGCAACCACAAAAACAAGTATGCTAAATAAGATCATGATGCCCACATTGATTGTATAGTGCACATGCCATAGATCGAATTGCTCCAAAACAAACAATGCTACTCCAAAAAGAGTCCCCAGCGTCAAGGTCATGATAGACCCATACCCATTGCCTCTTTTGAAAAAAACGCCGACTAAAAAGATAACAATTATTGGAGGAACGACGATTGAGAACATCTGTTGTAGATAATCCCAAAGCCCTGTAAAGTTTGCAATCTGAGGAGCCCAAAGCGCAGCGAATATGGTTAGTACGATTGTTATAATCCGCCCGAACTTCACTAACTGTTTGGAAGTAAAATCAGGATTTCTCGGTTTTATAAAATCAACAACTATAAGCGTTGATGAACTATTGAGTATAGAATCAACACTTGACATAATAGCCGACACCAAACCCGCCAAGACCAAGCCTATAATACCAACTGGTAAAAACTGCTTCATAGCAGTTGGAAAAACCATGTCAGGATTCTCTATGCCTGGCAATACACTAATCGCCAGCACGCCTGGGATGACCATCAAAAACAACGGTATGACTTTTAGAAAACCTGCAAACATCATCCCCCAGCGCGCATGTCTGACGTTTTTACTGCCCAATATCCTCTGTACGATAAACTGATTAGTAGTGAAGTACCAAAAGCTCATAAAAGGCACACCAATCAAAAGTCCGGCCCATGGCAACGTAGGGTCATCAATAGGTCTAACCATAGACAGATGACCTTCTGGAACTGAAGCAACCACGCGTGCCCAATCAAAGTCCAACTCTGCAAAAAGCACATACGTAAGATAAGAACAACCAAGAATAAGAATCACTGCTTGGATAGCATCTGTATAAACTACCGCCCGCAATCCTCCTGCCGCAGTATAGATCCCTGCGAAAGCCGCAAGGAAAAAGCAAGTCTGCCACAAAACAAGATCAGGAAAGAAGCTCTGGAGAACCAATGCTCCAGCATACAGTCCTCCTGCCATCTCAATAACAACACTCATGAATATGGTCATGGCGGAGAAGAATATCCTTGATCGATCATCATAACGAAGTGAAAGAAACTCTGGGATAGTTGTGATCTTAGCTTTAAGATACAATGGGATGAATATAGCTGCAGCTACAATGAGCGGTATACCAGACATCCATTCATAGACAGACTGAACTACACCAGAACTGTATGCCACCCCTGAAAGACCGATTATGGTCGAGCTGGATATATTTGAAGCAAATATCGAAAGACCGATCAAACCCCACGTAAAAGTTCGCCCTCCAAGGAACAAGTCCTCATCCGTTTTATTCTTTCGTGCTACTGCCAGCCCTATAGCAAGTACCAACAGAAAATATGCGATGACAATCCCTATATCTAACCCTCCAAGACTAAAATCCTCCATAGATATCTCCCGATTTTGATAACAAAAGAGCCAAACACGTGTTCAACTGCTGATTGTGTAGCAACTAAAGATGCTAAATTTTACTTGATAATAGGATTATAACACATAAATTCAACGATCATCTAGCTTTTGTGAATTTAGATAAACAAGTGAGGCTATGCACATCACTTTATTGGCGAATTATATTTGATTTATGGATCATATTGATGACATACTTTCCTCCGACTTGCTTGAGCGTTATGTGCTTGGGAAGACCACTTCTGAGGAAAGAATGAAAGTTGATCTACTTAAAGTCGAACACAAGACGATACGCCAAGAACTTAAAAAATTAGAATCTTCTAACGCTACGCCAGAATGTATTATAAAAAACATCTCTGGACAAGAGCCGTCTACTATTACTTCAACGAATAATTATAAAAACATATCCAGATTATCTTCCTGGTGGAAACTCGCTGCAGGCTTTATATTAGGCATAGCTGGCACATGTCTTGTAATGAATAGTCAACCGAACAGTCACAATGAAGAATTGGCTGAAGCTGAAGCAGATATGATCAAATTAGAAAAAAACTACGAAGAACTTAATCTACAATACACCTTCATCAATCATGCTGCAACAACGCCCTATCTATTAATTAATAAATATTCTAATAAAGAAAGCAAGGTGATTGTCTATTGGAACGATGACTTACAGAAATCTCAACTCAGAGTGATAGAGTTACCATCTATAAACAAAGATCAGACTTATCAATTATGGGCGGATGTTGACGGCGAGATGCAAAGTCTAGGCGTCTTCGACCCAACTAATGCGATTGTTGATGGCATCGAGATGAACTATCTTGCGAATGCTTCTTCTCTAAATATAACAGTGGAACCGAAAGGTGGAAGTCAGCATCCAACCTTAACAACATTGACTGCTTCAGTGTCTATTTAAAAAAAAACGCTGCTAATAAAGTTTCGATTCTAATTAACTCTATACCACCTCTGAGTTCTACCGAGCGCAGGAATACCTATATAGCCGCGTACTTCAAGAACATCATCAACCAGCTTTAACCGACACTTATATGTCTTACCGTTCTCAGGATCCAATATGCGACCTCCTTTGTAAGCATTCCCATCTTTCTCCATATTTGTGATGATCTCAAGTCCAAGAACAGGCTTATTCTTGTTGGCCCCTTCACACTGTTCACAGACGATATCATCATCTTCTTCAAGAAGCTTTACAATCTTTCCAAAAACTTGACCATCTCGACTTTCGATTTCTATGTGCGAGGTAGCTTGACCATCTGCATCGTCAACTGCTTTCCACGTACCTAATATTTCGGCCTGACCAACAAGAATGAGTGGAGAAGCGCAGAAAAAGATGAAAAAGAATAACTTCATATCAATATGTGGTTATATACAAGGTAATAAACGCTCTTTGAGCCTTAACTGTTGCATGAGATAATACACACTTTATGAATACATCTGGATATTCTAAAACACCCATAGCAAAAAAACTGGGCATCAAGGAAGGCCATCAAGTCTCGATCGTCAATGCTCCCATAAACTATAAAAGTTACATATCTCCATTGCCATCTAAGGTTAAGATCAGTCCTACACTTAAAGCAAATAGTGACATCGTCCATGCATTTTTCCATGAGTTAAAAGCATTAGAATTAACCTATCCAGATTTAGTTCAAGCCATTCATAAAAATGCAACCATCTGGATCTCTTGGCCCAAAGGAGCTTCTAAGGTAGAGACAGACCTCAATCGAGAGATTATAAGAGAGTACGTCTTGGCACAAGGCTTAGTCGATGTGAAGGTCGCTTCTTACAATGACATATACAGCTGTCTAAAGTTTGTATATAGATTGAAAGACAGATGACATTTAGACGTTCATCCTCACGCTATTCAAAGCAGGTGTAAAGCATTACACTTACTATATCTATTATATTTCGTTTATTAGCTGCTGAACTTAGACTTACAACATAATGAAGTACTTATACCTTTCTATCGTCGCGCTGTTTTTACTGAATTCTTGTAAAACCAGTCAAGTCGCAAGTGTGGCCGAAGCACCTAAGAAGATGATGCCTGATCATGCTGATATCATCCACAAGGAAGTCACACAGAGAGGAATAAAGTCACATATACAGTTTTTAGCATCTGATGCGCTACGAGGAAGAAATACTGGTAGCGAAGGGCTCGAAGCAGCTGCAGCTTATATAGCAGCTAACTTTGATGCAGCCGGCGTTGGAGAAGTAAACAATACCCACTTTCAATCTATACCTTTCGTGACGTTTACCCCGCCGGCAGAGGCTTCATTGAGCATCGGAGACATAGACTTGACCTTTCGAGATGACTTTATCGCTATCAATGGAAAAGCAGCAGATTTTAGCGCGCCATCGGTCGACATAGGATATGGTAATCCATCAGATATAGAAGGCAAAGACCTCAATAAAAAGATAGCTGTAAGTATAGCTGGAGATGGCGTTAGCAAAAATCCGCGAGATTGGGTAGCCGCATCGAGGGACAAAAGAAAACGTGCTCAAGCGGCTGGTGCTTCAGCTCTTGTTGAGATTTACCAAAGCACAGCATTACCCTGGTCATTCTTGCGTAGAATAGGCACAAGACCTCAGACAACTTTTGATGAAGGAATGGAACAAAATGACCTTGTCAATATCTGGGTGGGCACAACAGATAGTCTTACAATCGCCACTTTACAAGAAGGCAAACAGCCGTTGACTATCAAGATGGATGAAGTGGCAAGAGATAGGTTCACATCAGATAATGTCATGGGACTTATAGAAGGCACAGATCCGGCCTTAAAGGATGAGTACATCGTCTACACAGCCCACTATGATCATGTTGGTATTCAAACTCCAGATGAGACAGGAGATGATATCTACAATGGCGCACGTGATAATGCGGTCGGCGTAACGGCAGTCTTATCATTGGCTAATTACTTCGCGGCACATCCACCTAAGCGATCTGCTATGTTTGTTTTATTTACAGCAGAGGAGAAGGGTTTGCTTGGCAGCAAATACTTTACAGAGCATCTACCAGTGCCAGCCAATCAGATAAAGTACAATTTCAACATAGACAACGGAGGTTATAATGACACTTCTATCATCTCAGTCATCGGACTCACTCGGACAGAAGCGGAGCTGGATATACAAAAAGCTTGTAACAAGATAGGCCTTACTGCCATCGAAGATCCAGCCAAAGAACAAGGATTATTTGACCGTTCTGACAATGTAAACTTTGCAGTTCTGGGTATACCAGCACCTACATTCAGTTTAGGATTTAGAGCGTTTGATGAGGAGATATTCAAGTATTATCATAGACCTGGAGATCAAGTTGAAACATTGGATATGGACTATATCGAAAAGTATGTTAAAGCCTACATCTTAAGTTCGATACATATCGATGGCCGTCAAGAAGCGCCGTTCTGGTTAGAAGGAGACAAGTACTATGACTCGGGTGTCAAACTATATGGTAAAAAGTAATCCCCTCTGAGATTAGAACAACAGAAGAGATACAAGTAAAACACCAAAGTAGATAGCGATAGTTTTTGCTCCGTCATAGTCCTTAGCTATACGTTGGCCAAATATCAGCATGAGCAAGGACAAAAGGCCAAGCATCACACTGTACTGGATACAAGTTGATTCTTTACACCATATAAGACAGATCACGCCACATACAGCAAAAAGGCCAGTTACGATCTCCGCTATAGTTACGATACCAAGCATCGGGGTGACCATACCTGATAATATCGAATTTTTAAAATGACCTTGAAGCCAAGAGAGATTACCCTTCCAATCAATCACTTTATCAAGTCCTGACTGCAAGAATACTATTGCAATAAATACACCTATCGCCAATTGGCCAACTACATCCGGTGTTGTTAAAAATTCCATGATTGATATTTTATATCACAATATAGCTAAAGATCGTATTGGTATAGATTTATAGATTGTCCATCTCGGTTGATCACTTTCGTAAATATGAAATCAAGATGGATCAACAACTTGATACTTCTTTCATTATCATGATTCACAATCGCACAGACTGAGTCAATCTCACCATGCTCTTTGTGCCAAGCTATAATAGATCGACAAGCTTCTGAGACATAACCTCTCTTTTCAAATGCCGGAAGTAATGCATATCCTATATCAGGATGATCGAGATAATCTCTTTGCAACAATCCACATATACCAACTTTCTGATTAGAATATTTCTCAACTAACAACATCAGTCCATGTCCTATCTTCTTATAGCCCTCTTGAGGTCCAGAAGAGATATACCCTTCTGCATTTTTTATCGTCTTTACACCACGATCACCAATGTGCTTTAGCCATCCATCTGTATTGAGCAACTCCAATATAAAAGGTGCATCTGAAAATCTGAGCTGGCGTATATCCAATCGTTCACTTTCTAAACTCCACATCCATTCTTACTTGAGCATTAACAATTCATTGGATTATCATTATCCACCAGTTAACAAATACGAGCATCTAATTGCACTAATCTTGCAATATTAAAATTAATAAAATGAAAAAACACATACTTGCTGGCCTTATCCTATCATTGCTTTTGTCAACATTTAGCATTGACGCACAACAGACATACATCAATAAAAGAGGAGACACTCACCTATTGGGAGCTATAGAATTAAGCGACTTAACCAAAGAGCCTTATGCAGATTGGTACACGAAGCGGTTCAACGATTATAATGGCGAACTCCAATCACAAGCGATCAGCAATCTAAAAGATGTTAAAGTCAAAGTGTTTCTTGGCACTTGGTGTGGCGATACAAAAGGGTTACTTCCACATTTTACAAAGCTCTGGAAGGATTCAGGATTATCAGAATCACAATTAGAATTAATCGCCTTACACAATGAGGACAAAGAGTACAAGCGCAGTCCATCAAGGATTGAAGCAGAGTACAACATCCATCGAGTACCGACTTTTGTATTTGAAAGAGATGGCAAGGAAATCGGAAGAATAGTTGAAAGACCACTTAACGATTTGACTACGGATATTAATCAAATTGGTCAAGGCATACCATCACAATCAAGATATCGAGCGATAGCATTGCTCCACGAGTACTATCTCTCACAGCCAGAAGATTCATTATTTACAAATCTTAATGGAGCCATCCGATCCATCTACAGAAATGTTTCTGGCTCAGGAGAACTCAACACTTACGGATATGTATTGATGACAGCAGAAAGATTTAAAGAGGCAGAGTTAGCTTTTTATACCAACACGATTCTTTTCCCTTATGACCCTAATCTATATGATAGCTTGGGCGAACTATATATGGAAATTGAAAAATATCCTGAAGCAAAAGATTGCTTTGAGAAAGTGATTGACATTAAAAAAGAAGATGTGCGAGCAACAAACATGCTCAGTACGATCAAAGAGAAATTGGAGAATTAACAATAAAACTAAAATAGGTTACAGCATCAAGATGCTGTAACCTATTTTCTAATTATAAGAGGCAAAGACTTCTTTTATCCTCTATTATTATTTGATTTATTGCCACCAGACTTGTGACCACCAGACTTATGGCGCCCACCTCGTCCGCCTGATCTACCTCCTCCTGATCTGCCTCGACCACCACCATGACGCCCACCACCTCGACCTCCGTGTCTAACTGGTTTTGTTGACCACTCGGGTCCCTCTCCAAGTTCTTTAGGAAGTGGTACTTTAGGTACTTCCATCTCGATAAGCTCTTCTATTTTAGAGAACTTATACATGTCATCTGGGTTGATCACAGTTAACGCTACACCAGTACTATCTGCACGTGCAGTTCGCCCGATACGGTGCACATAATCTGCGGCCTCGTTAGGCACATCGTAGTTGATAACAAGATTGATGTTTTTTATATCGATACCTCTACTGAGTACATCAGTTGCTACAAGAACTCTGGTCTCATGACTTCTAAACTTACGCACAGCATCTTCTCTATCCTTCTGAGTAAGATCACTACTCACCGCTTGGACGTTATATCCGTTGCCCCTAAGCTCTCTTACGATCTCATTGACCTTCTTCTTGGTAGATGTAAATATGATAATGCTAGTATAACTTGGCTTATCAGCAATTAATCCTCTAATCAATCGTGCCTTCTGGCTATCATAAGCCAAGTATGCTGCTTGTAGCACTCCTGCCGCTGGCTTAGAGATAGCAAGACTGATCTCTTTTGGATCCTGAAGGATGGACTTGGCCAACTTCCTAATCTTAGGAGGCATTGTAGCACTGAACATCAAGGTCTGTCGCTTCTTTGGAAGGAAGCCAACGATCTTCATGAGATCATCGAAGAAACCCATATCAAGCATGCGATCTGCCTCATCAAGGATCAAGTGTTCTACATGATCCCAATTAGCATAACCCATGTTGAGGTGAGAGATTAATTTACCTGGAGTGGCAACTATGATCTCAGTACCACTCTTGAGCGCTCTCTTTTGTGTCTCAAAGTCACTTCCATCACCTCCACCATAAATCGGACATGAACTCACATTAACGAAGTAAGCGAATGCCTGGACTTGCTGATCTATCTGAAGCGCAAGCTCCCTTGTCGGAGCAATCACTAAGGTATTGATATTAGATGATGGCTTTGCTGCTAACTTATTGAGGACAGGCAATATAAAAGCTGCCGTCTTACCCGTACCCGTCTGGGCACAAGCCAATAGATCGTTGCGTTTCAATATTTCTGGGATAGCTTGCTCTTGTATCGGAGTAGCTTTCTCAAAGCCCATGTAGTCCAACGCCTCCAGTAACGATTCCTCGAGTCCTAATTCTTCAAATGTCATATAATCTTATAAATGGAGGTATAATGGCTGGATCTGTGATATCGCAAAGTTACGCATATATATCTATACCATCTGTCCGTCGATTATTGCTTGAAGTTCTATGCCAAACACACTAATAAATCTACTTTTGGTGGCGTATGAAGGGACCCTTTAAAAAACGGAAAGTTATCTTTTATTTGGTTGACGGAGCAAGGCCTGATGTGATGGCCAAGTTGGCGGAGCAAGGTCAACTACCCAACATAAAAGAGCTATTGATGGAGCAGGGCTCATTCACAAAAGGATCAACTTGCTACCCATCGACAACTGGTCCGGCATACCTACCGTTTTTGACTGGTCATCATCCTGGACAACACGACATCACAGGTATAAGATGGTTCGATAAGAAGAAGTACTTTGAGAAAAGTCGATGGTCCAGAGATGCCATGAGAAGCTATTGTGGCTATGAAGCCAAGTTCTTCAATGATGACATGGATGATGAGAAGCCATCCTTGTTTGAGTTGTATCCTGACGGATATAACATCTACAATATGATCACTAAAGGTGTTAAGGAGGAAAATGACTTGACCAAGAAAGGCAAGACAAAACTCTACTTCCGAGCTCACTTTTATCACGAGCATCATCCTGTTGACGAAGCTGGTCATCTTAGATTGATGGAAAGCTTAGAGTTAGATCCTCAATTCGTTTTTGCAGTATTCCCAAGTGTCGATTGGGATTCTCATACATATCACTTTGAAGATGATCGTACCAAAGACTCATATAGGATAGTTGATAAAAGCTTAGGAAAAGTTGTATCCCGACTTAAAGAAAAGGGAGAATACAAAAACACCTTAATCATCATGGTCTCAGATCATGGCTTAAGTTCTACACATAGTCATCTTGATCTGGGCAAGTATTTTAAAAAGAAAGGATATAGAGTTTTAGAATATCCAGCTTTAATGACGATCAAGCCTAATCTGGCGGTATTCATATCGGGCAACTCTTTTGGGAGTCTTAGTTTTCTTGATCAAGAAGGTCACTACTACGCTGAAGAATTAAAGAGTAAGCATGGAACTGCCTTAGATGATTTCGTTACAGAAAAGGCAATCGATTTTATTATCTATAGAAATGATGCCAAATCCATCCGTATCCAATCTGAAGATGGAGAAGCAATTATAAATATCAACGAGCAAGAGAAGTTGACTTATCATCCCGAGTCAGCAGATCCATTAGGCTATGGATCCTTGACTGATCCAATGGATGAGAATGAGTGTTTTGAAAATACATTTGAATCATCGTATCCAGATGCGCTTTATCAGATCCATCAATTAATGAAAAGTGATAGAGCAGGAGACGTTGTCATAAGTGCGGCAACAGGATATGACCTAAGAGACTTTTGGGAGATCCCAGAACACAAAGGGTCACATGGGTCACTCCACTGGGAGCATATGCACGTGCCCGTTCTCACTAATAAAAAGGGATTGATAGATAAACCAATTAGAACAAGTCATATCAACAGCGTCATTAGAAACTGGCTGGACTAAACCACTTTTGTAAATGTCAGACTCCGATCAGAACAAAAAGGGAATGGACATCACTGAAGTGTTTAACATCAAAGTGATAAAAAGAGGGATTATAGTTTTTATCTCTATCTCACTTATCTCGCTCATCGGCATCTTCCTCTATACTAATACTGGAAAAACACTTGAAGCATGGTCACAAATAAAAGTAAACTATCTCTTACTCGGCTTAGTTTTTATATTCACTGATCTATACATAGGTGGACTGCGGAACCACATTTTTATAAAAGAGTTTGTACCCGGTATCAGCCAGGTGGTTAGTATAAAAGCCAACCTTGCTAATATTTTTATGGGTGCCGTAACACCATCACAAAGCGGTGGCGGCCCAGCCCAGTGGTATATCTTCTACAGGAATGGCGTAAGTCTAGCAGACAACATATCAGCCAGTTTTTTTAATTGGATATCAACACTAGTTTTCTTTCCACTTACTGGTGCCTTAGCCATTTACATTTTAAAAGATAAGATACCTGATGGCTTCGTATACACACTGACTCAATTTGGTTTTAGCGTATTCACGACCTTACTTATCGTTATTCTAATTGGGCTTTTTTCACCTCAGCTTTTAGGTAAGATTATATTCTTCATAGGAGGATTGATGAGCAACTTATCGAGCAAATGGGGAGACAAGCTCAAAAGCTTAGGAGAAAAAGCTGTTGTGTCTATGACAGACTATCAAAAGAAGTATATAGGCCTGCTGAAGACTAAGCCACAGCTGATGATTTATAGCTTTCTACTTACCGTAGCACTCTACTTTAACAAGTATGCCCTAGCATATATATTCGCTTTGGCATTTGGCTTATCGGTTGATTTTTGGGCTATTGTTGCAGTGATGGCTGTACTATATCTTCTATTATACTTTGCTCCAAGTCCGGGAGGAAGTGGTATCGCAGAGATATCCTTGGTTGCATTGATGGGCCAATTCATATCTGATGATTATACTGGTTCTATCACCTTACTTCATCGCAGTTTTCTAATATTCATACCTGCACTTTTAGGAGCTTGGGTTGTATTAAAACAACTATCTAAAGAGTGAGTGGTCTTCTGCCATACATAGACTTAGCACATATTATTGTGACTGCTATGTTGGTTGCTCTTATATGGGTCATACAGATATTGCACTACCCTACCTTTAGATTTATCGATCCGGATAAAGAGTTAGAATTTCACAAGTTTCATACTTTTTCTATATCACCTATTGTCGCACCATTGATGGTTATTGAGCTGATATTTGTGAGCCTGGGCCTCTATCTCAACTTTTCATCTTTGACTGTTACTCTGTTAGTGCTCGTCATTGTCCTATGGCTTTCCACCTTTTTGATTCAGGTCCCAATACATCAGAAGCTATCCAATGATTATAAAGGCGAACTCGTTGATCGACTGATCAAGACCAATTGGATTAGAACTATATGCTGGACAGTTAAGCTTGTTGTTATGATCGCTTTCTTTTCCAATTAGAAACGAATTACTCAGACACTCTAATACTATACTTCGGGTTGAAGCAATTAGAAATCAACAAATGTATATCTCGGCATCAACTCAAAAAAAATTAGACTTCAGTCAACTTAATTTAACATATTGATTGAGTGGGGTCGAAAGCAATCTAACCTACTCCCAGATCACCTGCTCTTTACCTTCGTGCCAAGCAAGATAATTTTGTCCATAGACATCATCCAACTTCCCTCTTTTGACCTTCAATGTAGGTGTCAGCATATCGTTGGACTCTGACCAAGTATCTCTATTAACTATGATCGTAGATACACATTCATAATTAGAAAGTGATCCATTAAGAGCCTTTAGATCTGATTCTAAAGAAGCACTGACAACAGCCCGCTGTTCTTTTTGCCCTTGTTCTGATAGGTTAACCAGACAGATAGGCTGAGGTATGCCTAATCCAGCTACACAACATTGCTCTATATATTCATTTTTAGATAGTACCTCCTCCATAGGATTTGGTGTTATGTAGCTTCCTTTGGAAGTTTTAAATGCATCTTTTACTCTACCGATGACACGCACATAACCATTCTCATCTTTTGTTCCTCTATCTCCGCTATGCATCCATCCATCAACCAGAACTTCTGCTGTTTTCTCTGGATCTTTATAATATCCTTTCATGATATAAGGAGTCTTCATCAATATCTCACCAGAGTCTGGGTCGATCTTAACCTCCCCTACAGGTATTGCTTTCCCTACAGAGTCTGCTGGTGAGTTAGGATCAGGACTATTGGTCATAGATCCACACACCTCAGTCATACCATACGCTTCTATCAAGTGGATACCCAAGCTCTTGTACCATTTTTTAAGATGCTCTGATGTTATCGCCGCTCCTGTTGCTGCTATCTGTATATCGCCAAGGCCAAGTGCTTTTCTAATTTTCTTTTTAGTCATCCCAGATACAATCGGGATGCTCAATAGTCGATTGAGTTTCTTCTGAGGCATCTTAGCAGTGACACCTTGGTAAAATTTTGTCCATATCCTCGGAACAGCAAAAAGCATGGTGGGCTGCGTATCTTGGATATTCTTAGCAAACGTATCTAATGACTCAGCGAATGAAATAGATCCACCTGCATAGATACAGGGCACCTGAACCCCCATGCGCTCACCCACATGATTTAAAGGTAAAAATGAAAAGAACTTGTGCTCTTTGAGATTCATGATACCGATCCAACCTGTTTTCTCTTCGTCTTGCATTACTAAGGCTGGTGTCTTATGTGTGTGCATGACGCCTTTTGGTGTTCCAGTCGTACCCGAGGTAAACTTTATCGTCCATAGGTCCTCCAGATCGGGTGATGGATTTCCTCTTAAGGGCTCATGATTCGCAATCAAATTACCCCAAGCTTCACCTTTGGTGATCTCAGCATTACCAGGATATTGAGGAAACTTGATCATTTTGAGATCGGATGAAAGATCATCTCCTTTATCTCCCCAAGAGTCCAGTTTGCCTATAAACAAGCCTTTTATATCACTCAGGGCCACAACCTCTTCAAGCTTTTTCTTTGGCAAGCTGGCATAGAATGGTACAGAGACATAGTTCCCCATCATAATGGCCAGGTCTGCCAATATCCAGTGATAGCAGTTCTTGGATAAGATGCCGATATGATCACCTTTTTCAAGCCCCATACCTTTCAAAGCTGAAGCCATTGTCCGTGCCTCTTGTCCTGCCTCTCTATAGGTCATTGTCTTCCAACTTGCCCCATTCGGCTGACGAAGAAAAGTAGCATTGGGCTTTGTTTTTTCCCAGTGATAAAAGTTGTCAATTATTGACCTTAGATCGTTGTTCATCCTTTCTATCATTTACAACAGTGAAAAGCATCTTGATGCCACTAACAATATACAAATTATACCCACCTGGACGGTCCAAGATGACATAACAATGACAAAAGAGATATGGGTAAATCATAATTTTGAGAGATAGCGATATGGTCGATAACTACAAGCTAATAACCGTTAACCATAAGGTCCTCAATACTGAAGATCTTGAGCATTTTATCGTAAGATATAGCTCGCAGCAGGAGCTAACAACTAAACTACAGTCGCTAAAACAGTCGTTTGGACAAGATGAGATCATCTATCTCAATACTTGTAACCGAGTTATCTTCCTCTTTTATGGACAGGCTAAGATCAATCACGAGTCGGTCGGTGACTTTTTCACAGTAGTCAATCCTGATCTCGGCGAAACTCAGTTATCGCGCCTTGATATGATCGTAGAATGTTATCAAGGTATCGAAGCTATTAACCATATAAAGGAAGTAGCCTCTTCTGTCAACTCACTGGTGGTTGGGGAAAGAGAGATTTTCAGACAATTTAGAGAGGCTTATAATCAAAGTAAAGAGCAACAACTGTGTGGTGATAAGATGAGACTGGTTGAGCAATCAACAGTTAAAGCTGCCAAAGATGTTTATACTAATACTGCCATTGGCGCCAAGCCTGTATCTGTCGTTTCCTTGGCTATCAAGGAGTTTCTAAAAAGGAAGCTCGATACTACAGCCAAAATCCTAATGATAGGATCTGGAGAGACCAACAGTACAGTTGGCAGGTTTTTGAAAAAACATGGTTATCGCAACATCATTATTTTCAATAGATCTCTTGACAATGCTCAAAAGTTAAGCAATGAACTTGGAGCCGAGGCGCGCTACTTGGGTGAGCTTACAGATTATAAAGACGGGTTCGATTGTATATTCACATGCACAGCGGCTCAGGATCCGATCATCACTTTAGATGTTTACAATAGTATCGCTGACGCAAATGATTCAAAACTACTGATCGATCTATCTATACCAAACAATGTAGCTCGCAACGTTGCTCAATTAGAATCTGTTGATTATATCTCTATCGATGGCATTAGAGCATTGGCTGAAGAAAACATGAAGTTTAGAAGTAGCAACATAAGTGCCGCGAAAAAAATTATATCTGGGCATGTCGCTGACTTTTCTAAGTTATATGATAGAAGAAAAGTAGAACAAGCCCTAGGATCCCTACCACAAGAGATCAGCAAAGTTAAAGACAGAGCGCTTAACTTGGTGTACAAAGACAAAATCGAAGCACTACCGGATGAAGCTCAAGAACTTATCAAAGAGATCGCCTCATACATGGAAAAGAAGTGTATTGCCGTTCCTATGAAGATGGCTAAAGAGATAGTTGATTAATCTATTGCTTGATTGTAAAATCAATGATTGGATGCTTCTGCATCCCTATCACCGTACTCAACACTTCCATTTTCAAACTCATTATTGGTTTAGCATCATTAGTAATGACCTGAACTAATGTTTCACCTCCTGGTTCGACGATAATCACATCAGACTGATTATAACTTTCGAGATTGGAAAGATTACGAAGTACATATCTGGCACTACTGTTATTAGTGATTACGATTTCCTCTACAGAAGATGGACCGATGAAGTCTTTACTTCTCAGAGTAAGAGATGAAGTTGCGAGGGGTCTTATATATTCTTCTTTCCCTATTAGGATATCATTAAACCATGATACTGTCCTTCCTGCAAATAATGCTTCTCTAATTGACTCTATACTTCTCTCTTTTGCAAAAACTATAGTTATAGGACGATGGCCTCCGTCAACTAATCCAAACTGCCAATCTATCAGACCATGTATGTCTGAAGTGCCAAGTGCTGTCAACCCATGCTTCATAGCCAACTCAAAATTGTGCTCACTGTATGTTATATCATTCACCACTTCGATACCATGCAATAGGTCCTCATCCATAAGTTGTTGATGTAAGGATGATATGATCGGCTTAGCATCTTCTTGCTGCTGGATCCAATTGGGATGATTCCAAAAGACAAACGCGCCTTGTTTCTTAGCAGCCCGATAAGCGGTTAATGGATCTTCGTGATTAAGCAGATTAGCGTCATTTATAAAAAGGGCATTTGCATGGCCAGGAGGCATGTCCTTAGTTATCTCAGCACCATGGATAATCATTAGATCATAAGGTTTTGCATATTCTTGAGCCAGTAGATATGATCGATTACGATCTGGATGAGGTATGTCATCTAGATGTGGCTGATACTCAAGATGCTCAGTTAAAGAGATAGCATCTAAGTCATCTTTGACAGCTTCTTGTATCCTTATATCCGGCCAGACGCTCCCATCCGAGAATACTGTATGTATATGCAAATCACACTTTAAGCTAACATATCCAGGCACATCAGGGAAAGCAATCTTTCTGTCTCTATCTTGACCAATCGCATCACTATTGACAGATATCGTTAGTAATAACATCCATGTGCTGCGAACTATAAACTTTAATTGATCCATTGTCTTACTTTTATATCCTAAGCCACTGAACTCAATGGCTAGCTAATGATACTAAAAAAATAAACATGCTTAGACGGGTTGCTATTCTTTCAGCTCTTACAGTCATTCAACTCTCATCGTTTGCCCAAGGACGCTTTGATGATGTTGTTATAAAAGATTACAAGCTGACTGACAACATATATATGCTTGAAGGCTCTGGAGGAAATGTCGGTATATATATCAACGATGATGAAGTACTAATGATCGATGATCAGTTTGCTCCTCTCTCAGATAAGCTAAAAGCAAAGATCAAAGAACTATCAGGAGGTAAAACTACAAGGCTGATCAACACACATTGGCATGGAGATCACTCTGGAGGCAATGAAAACTTTGCCAAAGATGGAGCGATGATCTTCGCACATGAAAACGTGAGAGGGCGTATGAGTAAAGAAGTAGTTAGAGGAGATAGAGTAACTCCGCCTTCTCCAGATATTGCGCTACCTGTTGTGACATTTAAAGAAGGTATGCAACTCTATATCATGGACGAACCTGTGATCATAACACACGTCCACAGAGCACATACAGATGGGGACTCTTTTGTTTTCTTTCCTGAAAGTAATGTACTGCATATGGGAGATTGCTTCTTTCACAAGAGATTTCCATTTATAGATTTGAATAGCGGAGGCTCGATCGACGGAGTGATTAGTGCGGCTGAGGCGGCACTAATGTTAGTAGATGACAACACTCAGATCATACCTGGCCATGGACCGATGGCTACTAAAAGTGACTTAGTAATATACCATGCTTTCTTAACTGCTACAAAAAACAAAGTCGTTGATCATATCAACAACGGAGGCACACTCGAAAGCCTTGATCCATCCAAGATCACAGAAGGTTACGAAGCGTGGACTTGGGGATTTATCAATGCCGAAAAAATATCACAGACTATTTTTAATAGTCTATCGTCCGAAGACTAAATCTTAAAATAGAAAAGGCCCTGAAGTAATTACTTCAGGGCCTTTTCTATTTATATCTCTGTGATAATTTTAATTATTCAAGATCAAAGGAAGTCCTTCCTTTCCTCCTCCAACTATGACAATTTTACTATTCGGTGATTGAGCTAACTCAAGAGTCGCTTCGATACCTTTATCTTTTAGAATTTTATCTGTGATACTTGCACTAAGTATCCTATTGGCATCAGCTTTAGCTTGTGCTTCGATTATCTTTCTTTCAGCTTCCTTTCTCTCTCTCTCAAGTTTAAAGTCAAACTGAAAAGCCAACTGCTCCTCCTCTAACTTTTGCTCGATGGCCGCCTTTAACTTGTCTGGAAGCTGAACAGATCTAATTAGAATGGCATCAATATCCAAATAAGCAGATTCGATGGCATTCTTTGTTTGTGTAAATATCTCATCCTGAATAGCCTCTCTCTTTGTTGAGTAAAGCTCCTCAGGCAAGTACTTACCAATCACTTCTCTCGTTGCAGATCTTATCTCTGGATTAATGATCCGATCTATGTAATCTGCTCCGATATTATCATGCAGATATCCAATCTTGTCTGCTTTAGGCTTGAATCGATAAGACAATTCTACCGCAATCGACAGACCATTCTTTGAGAGAACATCCATCTTCTCAAACCCCTCATTTATTCTTACATCATAGATGATCATATTATCCCAAGGCATGACAATATGAAAGCCTTGATCATAGATCTCTTCCTTTTGGATACCTCCAGCAAATCTCTTAAATTTTACTCCTTTTTGTCCAGGAGAGATTGTAACGAAAGTTGTATTCGTCAAGAGTAAGAAGAGCATCAGCACTATAAATGCTGGGAAAAGGTATTTCGACAGATTTTTCCCTTCAAGCGGGTTTCTACCCGGGTTTACGTTTATCGTAGCCATAATAAGTTTTGTTTATTTTATAACACATCATCAATGTAGCAAGTTCTCCTCAGATCATACTTATGTCGAAGAATTATTGTGATTCATCCGATTCTTGCCTATGCGACTATTTAGCCAGTAAGCGCATGACCTCTTCCCTTACCATCTGCCCACTAAGAAGCTTAAGACAGTTCATATGACCTTTAGGACAAGTACTTCGTCCATACTTAGAGCAGGGTCTACAAGACAGATTATCTATAGCGACAGAGGCATACTCCTGCTTACTTTTGGCCCCATAATAAGGGTAAAATCCAAAGTCCTCTGATGTGCTTCCCCAGATGACAATGATAGGCTTCTGAAGAGCCGCTGCGATATGCATCATACCCGTATCTCCTGTGATTACAACGTCAGCTTGAGATATTAAAGCAATGGATTGACTTAGCGTCGTCTTTGATATAAGGTTATGAACATTGTCTCTGTACACTAACCCGTCTATCTTAGTATCTCCTCCACCGCCAATCATCATATACTCGCAATCATCTGTCTCTGAGATAAATCTATTGGCAAGATCTATAGGTATTCTCTTTGTCACATAAGTGCCTCCCATAGCTATAACAACTTTCTTCTTTGCTTTCTTGAAATCCGTTGTCGAATCTATCTCGGTAGGATATATGTTAAGTCCATATCCATCATCTTCTATGCCAAGTTCTTCAAGAACCCTGATAAACTGTTCCGAAACATGGAGGTTACTAAGCTTGTCGATACCCAAATTTAGAAACATCCATTTTGAGATGGGCTGCTTCTTAAACCTAAGGACCGTTGACTTTACATTTCGCGTAAGCTTTCTTGATCGAAGGTTGTTCTGCAAGTCTATGATGTAGTCATATCCCCCCTTCTCTATACCAGACACACTGATAGATGCATAGTCAAAGACGTTACTTACGTATGGATTTTCATCAAATACACCAATGTACTGATCCTTGGTTAGCACATCGACTTTAGCTCTACCTTGAAGAGATAGCAGTCGGATCACAGGGGTTGATAGAACAACATCACCAAGAGAGCTCAACCTGATAACCAAGATCTTTTTAGAACTAATATCCATGCTTTTGCAAATATAGTTAAGCCTGCAAGCTTAGATCATTCTGAGCGCTTCAAGGGATAATATGATTTACTCCTCTATATGTAGTATTTTTAAGGCGCACAACTGGCAATGGCTGAAGTACATCTCATAGAAAAAAACATCTACGACAGAGTCAAGGACTATTATCGTGGAGAGAGGATAAGCAATGCCTTGCTTTTCTTCATCGGTGGTGGTGCTTTTACATGGACACTTTTACTCTATCTATGGCGTCAAGGTCAATTAAGTACAGGGCTTTTCTATAGCGCTATGCCACTCAGTGCATTTTTTATCATAACTGGTATTTATAGATTCTTAAGATCGTTCAAGCGATACCAAAACGCTCAAGATACTATCGGAGGGCATAGCTTTTTAATCAATGAAGAGCTGCCACACCTCGAGGATAGAAAAGAGCGCTTCATTCAAAAAAGAAAGGTCGATAGCATAGGGCTTTTGATTGGCTTTTTACTCTGTACACTTGCTGTAATTGGAAGTTGGAATCACATCCTATTAGGCACAGCAATCAGCCTAACTGTTTTCTCAACCCTCCTCCTGATCTTTGACCTTTTTGGGCAATTCAGAACTTTAGAATTGATCCACCACTTGTCAAAATTGACTTCTAAAAAAGGGTGATGCCTATGAAAAACATCACCCTCCTCAACTACTAAAACCTAATAAAAATCTGTGTATAGGTGCCTGATGGGCGAACGCTATACATGTAAGAAGTAAAGAAAGACTATATATTAATGCTTCGCTACCGAGGATACCCCTAAGGAGTTATACTCACTTTTGTGATCATAAAACTTATGCGGAATTGAGCTTTAGGTTGCGCAGGATGTACTTGCCAAGGATATCAAACTCTAAGTTGACAAGATCCCCGACTTTCAAAATGTGAAAGTTCGTGTGCTCGTAAGTATAAGGGATGATTGTTACTGAAAAGTGTTCATTGTCCGGATTGATAACAGTGAGGCTAGTTCCATTAATGCAGATAGAGCCCTTATCAATGACAAGTCCAGCATATTCTTGTGGATATGAAAACTTATAATTCCAACTTCCATCTACGTCCTCAACCGAGACACAACTACCAACTGTATCAACATGACCTTGTACAATGTGGCCATCCAGTCTTGCTCCGAGCTTCATACATCTCTCCAGGTTCACCTTGTCACCTACACTTATCTTATTCAAGTTTGTCTTTGTCAATGTCTCGTCAACGGCTGTGACTTGATACGATTCACCTTCTATCTTCGTAACGGTTAGACACACTCCATTGTGACTTACACTTTGATCAATCTGTAACTCAGAAGTAAATGGACATTTAATTACAATGTCTAGGTTACTGCCATTTTTTACAATAGACTCTATCGCTCCTAACTCCTCTACTATCCCTGTAAACATATGTTCTATCGTATCAATTGTATAGTACCTTTTAGTAGTTCTCCTTCCCTTATACCGTCCACTCTATTTTCAAAAACGACACAAGAATAGAAGTAAGTTCCTTCTGCTAACTCTTTACCGCTAAGATTAGTACCGTCCCAGTTTAACTCAGGATCTTCTGTCTCATACACCTTCTCTCCCCAACGATTAAAGAGTTCAAAATCAACTCTATTAATGAAGCGATTTAGTCTTGGCACAAAGACATCATTGGAGCTATCATTGTTAGGAGTAAAAGCATTAGGAAGAAGATATGAAGGGCAGTTGTCGATACAGATTGAATTTGAAGAGGAACTCTCATTTCCACTTCTATCTACAGCTGTTACTGTATAACATCCAGATATATTTTCTTCTAATTGGTGAGCATAAAGATTATCATCTGCATCGACCTGGTCAATCAGCCTGGCTCCTTCATCCACGTTAGCCGCATAGTAGATGTTATACCCTTGTATGTCATCGGCCTGTTCACAAGTAGACATGTTATACTCCCATGACACTCTATTCTCATAGATATCATTACTTACTATCTCTCCTTCATCACATATCGACCTAACTGTTATGCTCGGAGGACAAGGTGGCTCGTCATCCTCAGGTATACCACACGATTCATTACTATAGTTTATCAGGGGTGATGGCACTTCTGATATCCCATAGCTGCCTTGGCTCTGTACTATGAAGCAATATTCTTCTCCATTTTCTAATCCTTCAATAACCAAAGACCTACCCGTTGTTGAGTCTATAAGTACTGGGCTACCATTTTGAAGTTCGTAGATATTATAATTAAAGTTGTTCCAAGGTACATTCTCACTCCAATCCAAGAACACTTTTTCATCAGAAGGATCTATCGTCAGATATACTGATGAAGCGATATCACTAGTGGCTATAAAGTCACCATCTCCTTCACCAGACATAAAGGACACATTGTAACTATGGCCATTATCAGCAGTGTTCAATCTTTCAAAATTTATCTCGTCATCATTTATAGATCCAAATCGTCCACTGGCAAAAGCATACTCTTGTTGTAGCGCTAAGTTACTCCCGGTTAAATTAGGTGCTCCATTTACAGATATTGTATAAGGTCCAGTTAAGATTGTTGTATCAATCGCATCACTATCTGGATTGATCCACTTTAACAAAACTTGACCTGATTGGCCATCCGTACTTTCTATAGATACATTAGTTATCAAAGGCTCCTCTCCGCTACTCCTTATACATGATTCTTCCGATGCTATACTTTGTGTTATGTTAAAAAAATTATCGAATGAAGTAGTTTGTGCAAACTCACCGACAACTCTATAGCAATATATGTTCCCAGGCTCTAACTCGGCATCACGGGCTACATATCTTCCATTTTCCATATCACTTGTAAGAAAAACAACTCGTTCAAATCCCGCACCTTCTAATCCCCCTTGACACGAGTCAATTGCAAGCGAACTACTCCCGATTCTTCTCCATATTGAAAAACCGATGAAGTCATTTGCAACTTCACAATCATAAGGCTTATCCCATGTTACTGTTACGACTCCATTCACATTCGTGGCTTGAATATTTGTTGGAGGAGGTGCTATAACTTTTATGCGTATAGTTTTGAGTGTCGCCAAGCCTGTCATAGGTTTTGATAGCTCATCAGAAGCTCTTATCACTATCTGATAGAACTCTTCTGATACATGGTTACACGTTGTCTGCCATACGATTTGTCCGCTTAACATTGAGGTTGGCAATGCTTCGTTCAACTGCAGGCTCGCTGGACTATCATCAAGCTCAAAAGGCCCTCCAGTAGCTGTTATATTTAACAGCTCATCAGGATCAATATCAAGAGCATCTAAATCTATTGTTATCAGTTCTCCAGCCAACACACATATATCTTCTATTTCATCAAATGTTGGTGCTTGGTTATTATCAGGACAAGGTCTTACTAAGATCTGCATGTCTCTGATTAAGCTATTGATTAGGCTTCCGTTTCTATACTCAGATATTCTGTAGGTGATATTGTACTCTCCCAATATTTTAGGTGCATTCCATCTAAAATCACCCGTCTCTGTATCAAGAGATATGACATTGTCAGGCGCACTGCCTATCTGATCAGGAAGCTCATAGTTTGGCACTTCCATACCTACTGCAGCCAAGGGCGTAACTAATTCATATACCAGACTATCGCCATCTATATCATAGGCGTTTGGATTGTAAGTAAAGACTTGATCTGCACATGCAAAGTCTATTGGGGGCTGTAGTAGTATCACACTATTATTTCGTCCTTGAAATCGAGGCTCTAATAACGTCAAGGTTGTTTCTATATAGAACTGTATGTTGACGGAATTAGGAAAATCAACATTCAGTATACCTGCTATTCTATTAGGGTCGGTAAGTGATAGTTTATAAGTCCCCCTTGTAGGGTAAGTATGCTCACTAACATATTCATTCTTCTTGATGTCATTGGGTAGTTCATCAAAAGAAGTCCGCTTTACGAACGAGCTGTCTCCATCTCCCCAATATAATGTAAGGCTATCTCTATCAGCGCCAAAACTACTGGTCTTGGTATAAGTTACTATTGTAGCTCTGATCGTTAGATCATCCAACTGCTCATAAGTTATCTCTCCTGCCCTATTGTGAGTCGCTGACAAGTCTAAACTAACAGTCATTGATACTAACAAATAAAACAGACTAACATGTAGTCTCCACTCATTGTTAGCTAGATATCTTATGTGTTGATTTGTTAATGATTTCATCTATGTATGAATATAACGAATTAAGTCTTCTATAAGTTGACTTAGATCATCAGATATCAATTTGCAGCAAAAACAAAAAAGGCATTGATCAGTGATCAATGCCTTTAAAAGGAAAAAGCCCCCTTTCTACCGAAGTAGAAAAGAGGCCATCCCAAAAACCGATTTTATTCTACGTTTCTTAGTCGATTAAAATCATCTTCTTAGTAGCAGTGAAGTCACCGCTCTCTAATTGATAGTATAATACACCAGTTGTACCAAGAGTTGATTTTCTCAATTCGATAGTGTTATAACCTGCGTTATAAGTATTCTCGATTACTGAGATAGTCTTTCCTGTTACATCAAATACTGACAATGTCGCAGTACCTGCTGCTGGCAATTCGAATCCTATCGTTGTTACATTATCAAATGGGTTAGGTGTGTTCTGTCCTAAAACAAAACCTGATACACCTGCTGTGTTGTATTCTAACACAACATCCTTGATCTCTGAAGTAGCTGTGTATGCCTTAGCATCAGTTACTCTTGAGCTCAATGATAATCCTTCACTTAAAGTTACATCCGTTGTAGCCTTAAATGTTAATGTAAACAAGTCTGAAGCTGTTACACCTTCTGGTGAGAACCATGCAGTTGTAACTGTATTTGCGTCAAGTACTGCAAAGTTAGCTTCGCTTACTTCTACACCACCTGATGTCGCTCCTACAAACTCTAATCCGTTTAACTCCATAGTGAACTGGTATGCTGCGATACCTGCAAAGTCATTTGAGTTTAATGTTACCTCAACTAACTCACCTGCTGCAACTCTTGAATCCTCAAGTTGAAGTGCCACTTTACCAGCTACGCTTCTTCCTGATGATAACAAGCTATTTGCAATAGCGTTACCACTTACATCACCAACCTTAATTCCAATGAAGTTTTGGTTAGGCATGTTGCCGCTTAAGTTATCAATAGTTACTACCTCAGGATATGGGAATGCCAATTCTGGGCTTGTAAATTGATGTGCTGCGTCAACAAATCTCCAGCTATCATTAGATGGTAGCTCAGCGTATACTCCTAAGATCAACTTACGTAGATCTACTAAGTCAGATGCTGTTACTCTTCCATCATTGTTGATATCTGATGCGATTACCAAGTAAGGATCGTTCAATTTCTGTAATCCTAATACGTGCTTCTGGATCAACACTAAGTCAAGTGTAGATACACCATTCAAGTGATCATCATTCTTCTCAGCCTTGATGTCATATGATTGGTTTAAAGCTCTACCGCTGAACATGTACTGTCCTGTTACTTCTGTAAGATCTTTCGCTCCTACATTAAGTGCTACTTCTGCACTTTCTAACATATCACCTAAGTTAGTCTCAACTGTTCCACTTATGAAACCTGCTGTACTATTAAGATCACAGTTCTCTGCTGCTCCGTTAATATTCAATGTGATGTTACAGAAGTCTATATTACCCTGCGCATCACTAACATATAATCCTAGTTCGATAGTCTCACCTTGACCGTAAGTTCTAACCATATCACATGTTACCAATAGATTCTTAGCGAATGTACCATTAACTTGATCGTCTGTTGGATTACCGTTCGCGTCTAATAGGAACCAGTGCTCTACTTCAGAACAGTTATCAAATGATCCATTGTCATAATCAGCAGCCCATATCTCTACAGTTCCTGTAGAAGGCATGATCGCTGTACTAAGATTCTGAACACATACTGGTGTTGGAAGCTTATCATCAGCAAATGTTACTGCTGTAATAGTCTCACCTTCATTTCCACAACCATCTCTAACAACCCACTTGATCGTATGAGCAGAACCTTGAGTACCATTTTGAGTATTCATTGTTGCTGTCGTTCCGAAGGCAGTTTTTGTTTTAATTACATTTCCTGCTGAGTTGTAAACTGTTATCCACCACGCTGCTCCGTCTGCTGATAAGTCTGTGTCTCCACACATATCAGATACAGATGCTGTGATAGTTGCGTTAGCATAACAATCGTCAAAGTCATCTCCTTTAGATTGTGCACCTCCTGAAATAGACACTGTAAATGTCGCTGGAGCTGTCACTACTGGAGCTGTCTCATCCAATACTTTGATCACTTGATCAAACGTATAGTAACCATCTTTATCTACAGATGTATATCTGAAGTAAACATGATCCGCTTGCTCATTTTGCTTATCGCAAGTAGCACAAGGTAAACCAGTTACTAATCCTCCAGTTGGTCTCTTAAACTGGTCATAGTTAGGAACCAATGAACCACGTACTGAATAATCAGTATACCAAGCACCTGCATCATCAGGGCTATAAGCATCTAACCACTCATCATCAACCGCTTGGAAAGAATCCGTAGCACTATCATTCTCATCATCTGTGTTTGATGAGTTTGGATCCCAAGTACACCAGTCAATAACTGTCCATCTTCTGATGATCTTCTTACATGCATCTGCAGCTTCTAACTCTAATGGCTCAAAGTTAGCTACAACCAATGCACATGAAGCTTGACACCATACTGGTACTCCAGTATCATCTCCTTCAGCACAATCAAATGCTGCACCCATAGCTACGTCGTCAGTATACTCAACGATTCTTCTCAACTCGTTTCCTCTGCTATCCTTTACTGGCTTTCCATCAGCATTTAACCATGGCTCGCACTCTCTAACTACACCTTCTTCAAACTCACCTGTGTAATGCTTAGGCCACTTAATCTCATATGGATCAAATGCACTTTCGCCTTTAATTGTGATTTTTGTTTGACAAACAACCTCTCCGCTTGCATCTCTCCATGTGATTACATCAACCTGGTTACCACATGCGTCTCCATCAGTGGCAACAGTTGGTGTAAGATCTTCAGTTGAACATACTCTCTGTCTTGAGCTTGGTTCGTAATCATATACATCATATGCATCACCACAGTCTAACTCAACTTCCCTCTTACAGTCATATGAAGAAGATGATTTATCCTCAACATTTACTATTGACCATGAGTGAGCTGTCTCCCCACCTGAGTTAGTCGCAAGAAGCGCTACTACATTATCACCTTGATCAGAACAACAGAACTTAACAAACTCCTTACAAATAACATAAGGAATACTTGGAGTAGCTGGTCTGTTCTTAGAAGCAGGGCTTCCTGGAAGTACGCCATCAGGTGTACAGCTATATGAATGGTAAATTAAATTCCCACCTACGCTCGCATGCTGTCCTCCAATTATAATTGGATCTTCAAGTTCCTCTTTCTTCAATAGACATAAATCAACTTCTCCACAACCAGCGTTGTGCGAACCTGCATCAATTGCATCTACAAATACTTTAGCAACACCGCCATCAGGAGAAACAGTTTCTGTTGGATCTCCTGTCAATGAAACATTAACTTGATCCTCAGCAACTGGTACTGGGTAGATGTTGTTAACTGGCTTAACTGTAAAGCACACCTGACTCACATCAGCATGGCTACCACAATCACTAACTGCTCTTACACAAACTTCTGCATCCTCACCTAACCATAGGTTACGTAACACA
>CALIHL010000060.1 GCA_938022935.1 uncultured Saprospiraceae bacterium | reverse complement strand
CCATTAACTGCAGCGATGACTGGCACTGGAAAATATTCTATTCTCTTAAAAATGTCGTGCCCTCTTTTAGATAGCGCTTGGGCCTTAGAGCTATCCAATGTCAAAAACTCTTTGATATCCGCACCTGCCACAAAGGCCTTTTCGCCCGCACCTGTGATGATCACTCCTTTTAAAACATTGGGGTCAATATCATCTTGAAACAATTGAATCAAATCTTTAAAGACTTGATCATTTAAAGCATTGAGTGCTTTTGGTCGATTGATGGTTACAATTAGAATCCCATCTTCATTTTCTACTAATAATGTTTCGTATGTACTATTCAATATTTTCGTTTTTAAAAGTTCAAGTGTCAAGTTCAAGTCTAAAGTTCAACTTATAGATTCTACTATTACCTTTCGCTTTCAGTTCAATTATTCAACTCCTCAGCTCATATCATGATATATAATTTCTCAGTTCTCGATTCAGTTCTAATTTGTGTACACAGATTTTTCTATTTCAATTCGATCTTGAGCTTGATTCTTGATCTTGAACTTCCTCAATCTAGTATACTCCTATACCCATCACTAAACACATCTCTGCCGATGATCAACTTCATGATCTCAGAGGTCCCTGCGTATACCCTAGAAACTCTTGCATCGGCAAACATCCTGCTGATCTCATATTCGTTCATATAACCAGCGCCACCATGTAATTGCACACCAAGGTCCATCATTCTATTTTCCAGTTCTGTTGCCAGGAGTTTCACTTTCGCTCCAGCATTTGCGGTAAGCGTCTTATTATTGTTAAGCCTCACGCAGTGATCTATATACACCTCCAGCATCTCCAACTCTGCATCCATCTCTGCCATCTTAAACTGCGTGTTTTGAAACTGCGATATCGACTTACCAAATGCCTTGCGCTCCATAACAAAGTCTCTTGTGATATTGAAACCATGTCGCGCATGTGCTGCAGATTGGCAAGCAACAATCAGTCGTTCTTCAGCCAGCCCGTCCATCAAGTAGTAGAAACCTTGTCCCGGCTCTCCGAGGATATTCTCTTTAGGGATCTTTACATTATCAAAAAACAGCTCAGCTGTGTCTTGTCCCTTTAATCCAAGTTTAGAAAGATTAGCACCACGCTTGAAGCCTTCCATGCCTCTTTCAACTACGCACAAAGTCATCGCATGTCTACTATCTGCTCCAACGGTCTTAGCTGCTACGACGATAGCATCGGCATTGATACCATTGGATATGTAAGTCTTGTTACCATTGAGTACGAAGTGATCGCCTTTGTCTTCGAGCGTAGATCTCATGCCAGAAAGATCACTTCCAGCATCAGGCTCTGACATCGCTACAGCAAGGATGATATCACCACTCGCTGCACCGGTCAAAAACTTTTGCTTTTGCTCTGGTGTACCTAACTTTTGAAAATATGGACCAACTAAACGACTATGCAAAGTATTGAACCAATCCAGACATCCAGCTCTAAGCGTCTCTTCGATGATGATCTGCTCATATCTAAAGTCGGCGTCACCAAGGCCGCCATACTGCTCATCCGGCCAGATCATCAAAAATCCCATATCGCCAGCTCTCTTAAATGCCGATCGATCTACGATGCCATCTTTGCGCCATTGCTCCATGTATGGCACTATCTCTTCAGCGAGAAAATTGCGGTAAGCTTCTCGGAACAAGATCTGATCTTCACTAAATCCCCTTGCATTTGTAACTGACTCAACAACAGCTGTATCCATACTACTTCGTTTTAGATGATCAACCAAAAATAAGCGAATTATCGGTAGGCGCAGACCCCTTAGATTATTTATGTCTACAGCTCATATCCTGATGGTTAAACCCAAATATCCTATGCTCAGGCAACCATTTCTATGTATCAGGTCTATCATTAGATATCACACCAATAATAAAAGCTCAGATGAAAAAGACAAACTTCTCTATGGTCTCTTTAGCAACCATAACTATCTTTTGTATGATGTTGGCCAGCTGCGAACTCAGCATCAATCAGTCCAACGATTGTATCAAGTGTTATTATGATTATAACGGCGGTGAGATATCAGAAAAGTACTGCGATCCCTTGATTACAGAAGAACAAAAGAGGGATGTCCGCGTCAGGATGCAGATGACAGCTGACTCGCTTGATGTCAAGTTAACCTGCAAAGAATCTTGATTGTAGGCCTCCGATCACTCGACTATCCACTCGCTACTCTAACACCAGAACGATGATGCATAAAATCAAACAATTATCTCTGGACATCCAGTTTCTCGTCCTCATCGCCTACCTCTGGTTCAGTGAATATGATTAGGTCAGCACCTAACTCAAAATTTTAATCCATTCTGTTTACACGATATTAGTGCCAATAATTTCGTGATAATCTCAGTGCTGACAAGCCGTAATCCAAAAGAACAGAACGAATAATCTTTATCTTTCTCTTTTTTAGCTAAGTCTAATCTAAAGCAAGAAGATGGAATTAAAGATCAATGGTAAGACACATGAAGTCAATGTTGAACCAGGTATGCCTTTACTTTGGGTGCTTCGGGATGTGCTCAATATGACTGGAACAAAATACGGTTGTGGTGTATCATCTTGTGGTGCATGTACGGTACATGTCGATGGTGTAGCAACAAGGACTTGTGTTCTTCCTGTCACTGCCGTCCAAGGAAAAGAGATCACTACCATAGAAGGTATCGGTGTTGCCGGTGAGCCAACTGCTCTTCAAGCTGCTTGGGTTGAGCATCAAGTACCTCAGTGCGGTTACTGCCAGTCAGGCATGATCATGGCTGCAGAAGAACTCCTCAACAATAATCCATCTCCAACTGATGAGGACATCAATAAGACGATGACCAATATCTGTCGTTGTGGTACTTACAATCGCGTAAGAGACGCTATCAAATCTGCGGCAAAGAAAAGACAGGATCCAGGAACACTATTGGGAGCTCTATAAATCAAGACCATGACAAATCAAGAGAATAAGAAAAAAAACAAGTGGACGCGTAGAGCATTTATAGGGACAACAGGCCTCTTGGGTACAGGTCTTGTCGTCGGTGTCGGCGGCTTGGCATACGTGAGCAAGCAGATCAAGAAGTACTCCGGAGCCGGTATGGGCGCTGGAGATTCGCTCAACGCTTGGATTCGCATCGCACCAGACAACACGGTCACCATGGCGGTAGCAAGAGCTGAGATGGGACAAGGTATATATACTTCGCTTCCGCAAATGATTGCCGAGGAACTAGAGGTCGAGATGAGTAAGATCAAGGTCGTGCACCCTCAACCAGAGTCGCCATACTCTAACACATTCTTGTTGACTCAAGAATCACCCAATGCATACAAAGGCTTATCAGCCATGGAAAAGATATACTCGTTCATGCCTGTCATCGCGACAGGAGGAAGTACTTCTATCGCTGATGGGTGGCATAACATGAGATATGCAGGAGCCACCGCACGAGAGATGTTGATCAAAGCTGCAGCAGACAAATGGGGCGTATCAACGTCTGATTGTTATGCTGAGAAAGGTCAAGTCATCAATCGGACGAATAGAGAGCGTATCAACTATGGTGACCTCGCAGCTGCGGCAGCAGATATTGAGCTTGACGGACTACCAGAACTAAAGAAGAAATCAGAGTTTAAAGTTATCGGACAACCTGCCCAAAGACTGGACATCCCAGCCAAAGTAGATGGTACGGCAGAGTTTGGCTTAGATATAAGACTCGACGGCATGCTCTATGCAGCAGTCAAGCACCCATCAACCATCGGAGGGAAGATCACCAAGATCACTAACGAAGATGAAGTGCTAGCGATGAATGGCGTGAAGAAAGTCATCCTTACAGAATATGGTGCAGCAGCAGTTGTAGCAGACAACACTTGGGCTGCAGATAATGGCACTAAGGTCTTGGAAGTAGAGGAAGAAAAAACGCATGCTGCTATATCGTCAGCAACCATCAATGCAGACATGAAGAAGTTGCTGGATAAAGCACCAATCACAACTCCAGAAAATAACGGAGATGTGGAAGCTGCCTTTAGTTCAGATAGCGAAGGCGCTACAATAGAAGCAAACTATGAAGTGCCATACCTCGCTCATGCTACTATGGAGCCAATGAACTGTACCGTCCTGGTAAAAGATGGAAAGTGTGAGACTTGGGTGGGACATCAAGGACCATCTATTGTGCAGAACTTGCTTACAGAA
>CALIHL010000059.1 GCA_938022935.1 uncultured Saprospiraceae bacterium | reverse complement strand
GAGCGTTCCTCGACTTCTACTTCATTGTCTATCTCTATGACAATCTGATTATTATCTCCACCTTCTAAGAATGAGATATCTATGTTTTCCGCTTTTAGCTTTTTCTTGATTTCTTCTGGGATGGTGCCATTGTCGGTCCATTCAATGACTTTCTCATCACCGTTTTCTTCCGTAGTGATCGTTACGGTTCTTTCGCCATTATCTGCTTCATTAACATTGACACTGACAGTCTTTTCTTTTTCGACTGAAGTAGTAACAATAACATCCTTTTGTGCCAGAAGACAGGTGGCTAAGGATATCCACAAAAACACAAGTGTTAGACTTTTCATATCGTATAATTATTCGATCTCGTTATATATCTAAGTTAGCTACAAATCTAAAGAGCTATCTTCATAGCTGCTCTTATGAAAATGTAAAAAACTCTCATTCTTTTATGCAACGCGAACGAAAACCTAAAAATTTCCTACCGAAGGCTACTTTTAGGGGTGGCCCTAAGGCTATGCGGAAGTTTATAGGCCAAAACCTTAAGTATCCACCTCAAGCCGTGAAAGACAAGATAGAAGGGACTGTTGTCCTTAGATTGTCGATCAACTATAAGGGTAAAGTGATCAAGTCCAAAGTGAAGAGCGGTTTGGGAAGTGGTTGTGACAAAGAGGCGCAAAGAGTAGTCTCGTTGTTAGAATTTGACGTTGATACACGAGTGAGAAAAGGGAAGATTCTATTTCATAAAAATATAAACATCCACTTTAGACTCCCTAAGAAAGCTCCTGCAAAAACTAAAAAAGCCGAGCCCCAAAGGACTCAGCTTACTTATACGATTACTACTAAAAAGGCGATCAAAACCAAGCCTTCTTATAGCTATACGATCAAGATAGGAGACTGACTAAAAGCTAATCAGCTCTACATCAAATATTAAAGTAGAATAAGGAGGAATAGCTCCACCTGCACCACGGCTACCATAGGCTAAATCTTCAGGTATGAAGAATCTATACTTAGCACCCGTACTCATTAATTGTAGGCCTTCTGTCCATCCTGGGATAACTCTATTAAGTGGAAAGCTGATCGGTTCTCCTCTGTCAACACTACTATCAAACATGTCGCCATTAAGTAGCTTTCCTACATAGTGCACTGTTACTGAAGTAGTTGCAGTTGGTTTTGGCCCTTCCGCTGCTGTCAGCACTTCGTACTGAAGACCACTGGCCGTAGTTGTTACTTCTGGTCTTTTTCCGTTCTCAAGTAGGAAGTCTGCTCCTTCTTTCTTTACATTTTCGAACATGTCGTTTCTTTGATTTTGAAAATATTCATAGTTTAAGCTATCGCTAAAATTGCGATCTAGCCTTACATCACGCTTTTCCAATACATCTTTTATCCCCTCCAAGAGACTTGCGTACTCTAGAGTCTTAGCTCCTTGGGTGATTAACCTCTGACCAAGGCTCATACCGATACTATAACTTGTGGTGTCGATAGTGACTTGGCTACTTGCTGTATTGTAGAGGAGTAAGCTCATTACAAGGAGCAGATATATTTTCATTTGCATGGTGTAAAAATTTGACCGCGAAAATATACCTTATTACTCAGCTGTGCTTACTCTTGATAAAGAGATGACACCAAAAAGTTTGAGATTTCTTTACAAAGGATTGAAAAAAGTATAATTTTGCGCTTCTTCTCGAAATCGAGGAGATTATGACCCATGGTGTAATGGTAACACTACGGTTTTTGGTATCGTCATTCTAGGTTCGAGTCCTAGTGGGTCAACAAAGAGCTCTCACAATTGTGAGGGCTTTTTTGTTATGGGTTCGGAGCCAGATTTATGTTAGCGCTCTTGGACTTAATATTTAGGATAAAGAGCATAAAAACAAAACCGGCAAGACCTAAAAGGCCATACTTACTAATTAGTGTGAATAACGAATCTGAAGTCCTATGTTGGCCTTTGATTGGTATCTCAATGTTGTTAGACGCAACTTCCTGATCTCCAGATATTATGAAAGCTTGGTTTTGAATATTGATATTTTGGTCTTGACTGAATGAGAAGTCAACCTCATACTCAAAAGAGATGATTGCCTTTTCCCCTATAGCTTTTAGAGAGATGGATTGAACAACAACTGTCGAATCATTAGTACTTACTCCCACGGTAATTTCTCCATGTGATGACTTGACGGTGTTAGGAACCAAAGAAAGATAGAGACTTTCTTTAAGATTACGAAAAGTTATCTCATTGCTTAGCGAATCATAAGTTGATATTTCTGTAGAGACAAGTATACGATCTCCAGAATCTACCCAGCCATCTTGTTGTTTGTCCAAAGAAAGCTCCCAAGACTGGGTGGCAAACACCTCTTGAGACTCTAATTGCACTAAAGCAAGAAGCACAAATAGGTTCGTTATTATGATCGCTTTCACAGTTAGTTATGTTAGATTTTAGTCTAACCGGCAGCCCGGGATTATATCAAATTACATAATTAGGACGCCAAAATCTAATGTTGGCATAACTATCAACATAAAATACTCAAAATTAGGGATGTTTTAACAATAATCTCATCCCATCATAAATTCTCTTAACACTGATATGCTTACGTTTGACCTGCCCCTGACGATACTTAGTCAGTAACCATCTATCATATTCAAAAATTTAATATAATATCTTTAACTTATATTATATTAAAAAGTGTTTAAAATACATTGTCATTAAGTGAATAATTATTCAACATGAATGATATTTGATTTTTCAACGGATTCCCTTAAGTCCGTCATCCTAAAATCGAATATTATGTATCAAAGCTTAATCCGAGTATTATCTACTATCATCTTCTTGATTTCTTCCTTGTACATGAGTGGTCAAGCCATAATGCTAAGTCCTGATGCCGGTCTTGTGGTAAGTCCATCAACATGTATGACAATTACTGCTGGCGAGACTCTTCAATTTGAAAGATCGGGTAGTTGTGGAGCAAATGCCTATGTATCTAATGATATGGGTACAACCAGTTTATTGACTACAGCTGATATGTCCTTTGGTTTTACATTCGATACTCCTGGAGAGTACGTGATCTTCTGTAATTCTTCATCAACTTCGGCAGCAACACCTGCTTTGTGTATCATTGTTACTGATGTAGTGCCTACAGTTGGCGAATGGGGAGTTATTACACTCGGTTTACTCTTGATGATTACTATGGTCATTGGTTACCGCACTCAGACAGAGAAGACCACAGAGCTGGCGTAGAACAATTGATATTGCTACTCTAAGGAAGGTTGATTTTTATGTCTTGTAACTTTCAATCTACTATTTATCACGCCACATACCATTCCTGCTAGAAGTATAGACAATAGCATCAAGGCGTTGTTAAAGAACCCGGCTTTATCATTACTCGCTATGAAACTCGATTTTACTGGGATGCTAATTTGATTAGTTTCAAATCTACGTGTCGGACTAAATAACTGAGTCTTATTGTAGACGTGTGTAATGGCCGTAGCATCAAAGAGCGCTACCGCATCAAATGTTATGGTCGCGTAGTCCCACGATGGTTTTAGCTGAAGATTTTCAATGACAATGAGTTCGTCAGATGGATTGTTTCCAGACGATATGAAACCATCTGTAGTTCTTACAGAGCCATTTATGAGTTTTATATGGGGGTCATGAAGATCATTCTTCACAGATATAGTCTGCCCTGCTATGTGATTGTACGTGACCTTGACAGTATAGGTGATCATATCACCATCATCCACCCATCCATTGGTGTTTTTGTCAGTAGTAAGCTCCCAGCTTTGTTCACCATAGAGTTCTTGACAAAGAACGTCGTACGGACAAAGCAGTACCAATAAGAGAATTGAGATTGAGTATTTCATAGTTTTCCACGGTAAGGAGAACCAAAATTACATATTATAAAATTATTATATATGTAAATGACTGTTTTATTTACACAAAAGTTTGAAGTAGTCCCATTTTGATCTTGGAATTGAGTGATGGATATCTATTAATTTCTACTTTTATTAAGTGAATTTATACTGTCCAACAATATTCAATACTCTCTAAGTGCCGATGAACATCGTGATGCCTAAGGCGGCAGATAACTAAAGAATTGCTATTAACTATGCCTAAAAACACACTATCTAAAAGAGGGAAAAAAGCGCTTCACACGGAATTGAGAGCAGATTTGGAAGTATTTTTTAATGCTGCAAACGATCTGTTTGATATTGAAACTAACCCAGGGGGGCAGTTTCCAGTTAGCATGGCGGAGAACAACCTCTCATGGCCAGGCCTAAGAGAACGCATAGAGCAATCCATATCATTTAAAGCGATGCCCAAGTGGGTTTCCAATTATACTGGGATGGGTGGTAATGAGGATTTCCTTGAAGCAGTTGCCAATTTTATGTCCGTTCATTTGACGGGTTGTGCGATAGAGCCCAATCGCATCAATACTTCTGCAGGTGCTACAGCAGTATTAGAGCTTTCCTCATGGATACTTTGTGGAGCTGGAGATGTAGTGGCTATCCCTGCACCTTCTTATCCAGTTTATTCCCAAGATTTTGGAAACAAATCTGCTCTTACAAGACATGATATTCTGACCTTTGAAAATCTTGAGCGCAATGATGGTCTTTCTAACTTGACCATAAAAGATCTGAAGAAAGCCAATGCCGCTATCAACAAGTCAGGCAAGAAATTGAAATTACTTGTTTTAACCACACCGGACAATCCAACTGGTTGCATTTATACCCAAGAGCAACTATCAGAGATCAGTGAGTGGTGCATTAAGAAGAAGATCCACCTTTTGATAAATGAGCTATATGGCCTCTCTATGATTCATACGAATCACCCTGACATAAAAGAAGATTATAAAGAAGAGATCACTTTTACTTCTTTCGCTCAGCTTATGAAAAAGAAAAAGAGCGATTATTTACATATGAGTTATGGACTATCAAAGGACCTAGGTATTTCAGGACTTAGGGTAGGAGTGATTCATTCGTACAATGAGAAATTTCTAAAAGCATATGCTAATCTTAATGCTCCACATCTTGTGTCCAACCTAACGCAGTGGGCTCTGACTGATGTCTTAAGTGATAGAGATTTTATGTCTCATTACATCATAAAAAACCAAGCACGATTAACGTCGAATTATGCCTTAGTTATAAAATTTCTTAAAGAAAATAAGATTCCATATTTGCCGGCAAGGGGCAGCTTGTTCGTATGGATAGACTTATCAAAGTATATGCGGGGAAATTCTAAAAAGTCAGAGCATAAACTTTGGCAAGACTTATATGAGGCAACAGGAATACTACTCACACCCGGCACTGGTTTTGGACATAAGAAGACAGGTCAGTTCAGATTTGTTGTCTCCTTTTTACAGAAAGAAGTCTTAAATGAAGGATTGAAGAAAATGGCTGACTTTCTAACACTAGGCAAGTAATACTTTTTCAATTAGGATCTTAATCCTCACATTGCTCTATTGTGAATGTAGCTGTTCCACATTGACAAATTTCAGTATTGGGCTTTAACTCAATAGATTGGCCCGCACTCATATAGTAGTTATTATTTGCACTCATATTCCCACGTATTATTAAATCCCGACCTATAGTAAAAACACCAGGAAGACCCCTTTAGGGATCAACGTATTTTCAAATCTCAAACCGACAGTTTGATTTCCGCGATTATTATCAAAAGTCAGTTCAATATCTGAGCTAGTGACATACATGGTGCCGTCTTCTAATTCTTCAACATCATTTTGATCATTGATGATAGCAGAGGAAAATGCATTTATGCTACTACCCACCTCACTTCCTAACTCTTCTTTGCGGGCTATAACAAGTGAGATGGATTTATCAAAGTTTACAATGTTTCCAGCTCTGTCAACTTGACTAGCTAAGTTGACGGAACTTGGATGTTGTATTGACGTAAATAGAAACCTACAATCAGGAGAAAACGTAATATCAGTAGGTTCAGAACCTGCAGGAGGTCGAGCAAATATCTCTCTTTTCTACTACCGCTTTTCACAAGCTATATATGATTGCTACCTCCATCCTAATAGATCCATAGATTTCCTTCGCAGTCAAAAGCAAGATTATCGCAACCAGGTATACCGTCAACAAAGGTTTCTATAAGAGGCACATTAGCACCACTTATAGGATCATTGTCCATAAAACGATAAACTGTCCAGTTGCTTTAGATGTAACATAGATATAGCCATCTGGTCCTATTTCAACATCTTCAATATTATCAAAATCAGTTGCGTTGACGATCATACTTTGAGAAACTGTAGTATTACTTTCTGTGGGAGTATTATTTGCAATCTGAATCCAAGCGCCATTTGCTTCATTTTTTGGACCTGAATAAACATAGAGTCTCCGCTAGATAGATCCTGAGATGCTGTTGCGATAAATTTGTATAAATAGTCAATAGCTGCATCTATACCCTCATATGCAGTTCTTTCGTTTGTATGAACTACTGCATTTTCATGAGCGAAATTACCCATTGCCCACCTTTTTCCAAGTACTGTTTTGGTTGCAGGATCAATCTCTACAGCCCATCCAAAATCGTTATAGCCATCCATGTTGTCATCACCTGATACACTTTCTTCACAACTAAGTAGTGCCCCATGGTGTTATGCCTCCGGAGCAATTTCTCTTCGTGCCACCAACATTACTAAAGTCCAGTGCTTGAGAGGCGCTCACATTCCAAAGTTTCTTCCATTGTGTCAAAGTTTATATCCAGTACTGCCACTCCTCCTGGAGTTGCTTCATGATTTATACTTAGATAACCCATAGTACTAGAATTATTAATTGGTACATAAGCACAAAGGCATTTCTGACATACATGTTACCTATTGTGGTTAATGGGTCACCACTTTCTATAATCTTTTGAAATGTGTGCGATTGCGGAATGGCAAATTTTACATTTTGAGGAAAGTCGGACAAAGGAGTAAAATCCACTATAACTTGAGAGTAGATCTCAGACGTACTATAAAGACAAAAGATTAGTGTACAAATGAGTGTCTTGTTCATTTTTTGATGTGATCGTGAATTATCAATGTCAAGATAGAAAAAGCATAGTACTACTTGTTCTATCAGTGAGATCTTAACTTTTATGAATTTTGAAAAGTATTCAGCAACCTACAGATAGGTAGACTCTATACACCATGCAATTCTACTTGATCTAATCTATAAATACTTTTAAATATGGAGTCTATTCTACCTTGCAAATAGTTTAAAAAACTCTTCTGTATCATTTACATCTTCAAGTCCAAATATCCAACATATCTCAGACACATCAGAAAAATCTAAACCTCCAGCTGCAATAGACTTATTGAGGTAACGCCCATCTTTACCATTGTATTTATTGCCAGTGTCAACGGCGAGCTCCCATGTATTTCTTATTTCTCGAGATGCAATTTTCGATTTCCAATTTGTAAAATTTGCAGTGTTGAAACCGGGAGTGCCATTCTTGGTTGCATTACCATCCGCTATTTTATTATAATTGGTATTGTCTTTTGCGTACTGTAGAGCATCAGAATCAGTAACACTTTCATTCCAATCACTGTGCTGGACGATATGGACTCGTTGCTGTGTATTGAGTAATGGCATACTGTTTTGCATTGCTTTTACAAGAGCTGCTGAAAAGTCTGATTGACCCGCATCTGCTATCCAGATGTCTCCTTCTTTTTCGATTGTGCTCAAGGCGATTTTTAAAACCTTACTTACAGCCTTATCAAAATCCGCATGAGCGTCTGTCCAGTTGTTACCAAATGCTAATTGAAATAAATCATTGGCTGGTACATAGAGTCCTTTTTGAACTCCGTAAGTCCCAGCAACGGCATGATAATTAATAGAAGCATAATCGGGATGCGACAGTAGAGTGGAGAATGCTGCAACTGAGTGTAGGTCGTCTACATCAGTCTTGCAATCAAAGTGTCCTAAAAGAAGATCCTTCTCATAGTTGAATGGTTTCGAGTTAGAATGAGCAAACTGAGATTCTAAGTTTTGATTGATACCAACCTCTATTGCAGGGACTCCTGACTTCATCCATTGTGGCATAGGTTTTTCCATCAGATAGTGGTCAAAAAACTGTTGCATTCTAATATTAAAATCCAACCGATTTTGTCTCTTCAGTGGCCAGTGAGGTTCTCCATTATAATTGAGTAACCACGCAGGCTTCCCAAGTCTTCGCATAGAAGTAAAAAATTCTATCCCTTGATACCATGGTACCGCTCCATCTTCATCATTGTGCATAATTAGAACTGGCGTCTCTACTTTGTCTAAGAAGAACAAAGGCGAGTTTTCTACATAACGTGTATGTTCATCCCAGATCGTGCCTCCGATTCTGCTTTGCGTATGTTCATATTGAAACATTCGGCTTAAGCCAGATCCCCATCTTATACCTCCATAGGCACTGAACATATTAACAACGGGGGCTCCGGATTCTGCGCAAGCAAACAAATTAGAACGAGTGATAAGATGAGCTATCTGATACCCTCCCCAACTATGTCCTTGGACGCCGATACGATCTTTATCAATAAAGCCTTCACTAATCAAAGCCGTCGTGCCGGATATCACTGAGTTCTCAGCGCTCTCTCCGGGGTAGCCTACTTTATAAACTACGTCAGGGTTAAATATGACATAACCTCTACTTACGTAAAATGCGTAATTGATAGTTGAGCGGTGAGGATAGGGTGCTCGATGACGATGCAGCCCATCAGAACTTCTTTCATAGAAATTTACGATCATCGGATATTTCTTATTTGGATCAAAATTATCAGGCTTAATGAGTAAGCCTTGAAGATTCTGTCCATCAGAAGATAACCATTCATACGTTTCTGCTGATCCCCAAGAGTATTGACTTTGTTGTGGATTAGCGCTACTGATCTTTTTCGCATTTACCATCGAGGCATCTGATGCTAACAGATCAGGAAACAAGTTGTAATCTTCCTTGGTGTAGATATATCGATAAGAGTCGCGTGCTTTTATGGGTCTTGTAGAATATCTGTAGTTTCCTTTTACTTTAATAGAAGCAGAACCATTGTCTATTCGAGTTGAAGCGTAGCCGCTGCTCTTATCCTTTTCATCAAATACTGACAGTAGGAGTTCATCACTACTCTTTAAAAAATCGGCTTCCGGATCAGTTCGGATATATCGATACCGTAGCTTAGATTCTCGACCGTTTGTTATACGCATGGGTTCAGCCTTCGCTGAAGGATCATACTTCCATATATCATATCGATCATAGATAAGAAGATGATCATCATCTTCCGTCCATCCTGCTATGCCGTAAGCGCCGGGCCAATTAGGAGAGTCGTTTAGTTCATTATAATATTTTTCATTTTTATTATGAGTAAGTTGACTGGTCGCACCACTCGCGATATTATAAATCTGCCACGTAGTATCTAATCTGTCAAACCAATAGATATAGTTTCCATTTGGAGATAACCGTGGATTGGTTTTTACTTTACTTGCTATCTTTTTCGTTGCCCCGTTTTCGATATCAATCAAGTGGATATCTCTGTATGCAGGAAATCCTTCCCAACTTGTGGACTTTAGATATGGTTCTGCGGTAGAACCAAGAGCATATTTTGTAGATGCATTTGGATCATATTGGATATCTGGTATATCGTCTGACCCGATTCTCATGAAGGAGTTATTGTCAAGATGCCAGACACAATCATAGCTTAATTTTTCGTCTTGCTTAATTTCCAATTCTTGTTGTGTATGGAGTCGCGCGTCATTCCAAGACCACACTTCCACTTTTGCTACGTCTTCGTCAAGGATAGTTGTGTCTTTGGTTATTGGATGCGGAGCTATCCCAAAAAACAACCTTGAACCGTCATCTGAAAATTGTAAAGTTCTATGTTCACATACTTTGTATCCCTGTGGTATGATTTTATGCTGATCATCTACAACAAGCTTTGCATCTTGTTGAGCAGTACTGTGGTATAATTGAAAAGGGCGAATAGTTGCATCTGTTGTGTCAAGGTCAGCCAAAAATACCAGATTGTTTCCAGTCTTGTCAATAGATAGAGATTTGAAATCACCTTCGGATTGAAAGATTGTTTTTAATGATGATGCTTGACCGTCAAAGAGATATACACCTGCTTCAAATGTAGAATCCTTTCCTTCGCTGGCTATCAAAATCTGAGGAGCTTCTTCTGCAAACGCAAATGATGTTATTGAAGGGATAGTTAATTCAAAACCACTACTGAGTTGTTTGAGCACAAGTTGCTCCTTTTCTTTTTTGCTCTTCTTTTTCGATGATTCATCAACACTTATTGTATCAGACACTTCTGGATCAGGAGTTAGTGACTTATATGCTATCCAGTCTGACCACTTCTCTGGAACTTTAAAACTCTTGACATCTGGTATTTTGATGAGTTGCTCTGTAGACAAGTTGAGTATGGCTAAAGTATCAAGGGGGAGGTCGTCTTTTTTGACCTTCTTACGCTTCATATCTCTTACCTGCTCAACAGGATTTTTAATCATGAAGACGACCCACTTATTATCTTCCGTCAGTTTTGCGTCGGTTCCTCTTTCGATCTTGATCTCCTTACCAGAATTTATATGCTCCACCCATAGTTCTGGGTCTTGTCTTTCAGTTGTTAAAGAGTAAGTTACCCAATTACCGTCATTGGAGATCTGGGCCTGACTGATGGTTCTCCATATATCAAAGTCTGGATGGTCCAGCTGCTTCTTCGATAGATCTTGAGCGACCAATGAGTATATCGATAGGAAGGATGCAAGGAAAAGAGATACGCGAATCATAGTACGATTGATTTGAGGTAAAATAAGAAAAATCATTTGAGAAAAGGCAGTTAAGCTTATCGAGACAAGCTTCTATAAATTCAATAAGTTGTTCACTTGTAAGTGAGCCCTACTGGAGACGACAAGTTTTGTTACTATAAAATGGGTGCTATAGCTTCTTACCAAATAGTCATTAAGATGTAAATTAGTTAAAGTCATTAATAATTAGCACATTTAACTGTCTGCGGTGAAGTAAGGATTATGAGTTTGTAACAAGGATTGGTCCTTAATAGTGATAAGACAAAACATCAAAGGCTAACTTTAAAAAAGGGGGGATGATTGAAAAAACACTGGATACTTCTATAATGTTAGGGTTGTATGAGACAGCGATGTTGTTGAGAAAGCAAAACATGGAGTTCGTTGCCAAAGAAGGACTTACTAATCAACAGTGGCTTATATTAACTCACTTGGCAAAAGATCCTAACCTTCCTTTTTTAATCAGACAGCAATATGAAGAGCCACTGATGGCCTCGGAACTTGCAGACTCACTTGGTGTAACAAGAGCTAACATCACTAATCTACTTACTATCTTAATGGGAAAAGGGTTGATACAACAGATAGAAGATAAGCAAGACAGAAGAAAAAAGAGATTAGTACTTACAACCAGTGGAGTCGCACTCATAAAAGAGTTACAACCCGATGTAAAGTTGTCTAATGCCAAAGTGCTGAAAGGGTTAAGTAAAAATGAGAAAGAGCAATTTCTCGGTTACATCCAAAAGTGTACTGAGAATATTCAGAGCCTAAAACTTTCTTAGGATCAATCTAAGTTGAGCTGCATAGCCCTTGCAGAGAAAGTGATTGTTGTCTTATGTTCTATCTATAGAGCCTTGTGGTCCTTTCATAAAGCATCTTGTAAGAAGCTGTCAATTACTTTTAGTTAACTCACTTTTAAGGTTTCCATAACACAGTCAAGGTTGTTACTACGTCTTAATAGCAAATCTTACAGCTATGAAGAAGATAAAATACACATTTGGATTCCTGATCACATTATTACTTGTGTTTAGCGCAGCAGATCTTTCTGCACAAGGCAAAGGGAAAGGCAAAGAAAAGGCCAAAAAGGAAATGGCTAAAGCTAAGAAAGAAGCAAAAAAGGCGGAGAGGTCAGAATGGAAGGCCTACGTCGATCAAGTTAAAGCGGACCCTAATCTAACTGAGGAAGAACGAGAAAAACTACTTGAAGCACGAAGATCTGAAATCAAAGAGAAGAAAAAAGCAGAGCGAACTGCTAAGCGTGGAGCGAAATCAGAAATGAAAGCAAAGCGTGATTCTATAAAGACTATTGTTAAAGCAATAGAAGATGATCCTAATCTTTCTGAAGAAGAGAAGGAAGCACGAATCAAAGAGGTTAGGATGGCGTCCAAAGCAGAAAGAGATGAAGATCGCACTTCAAAAGATAAAGGAAAGGGTCGTGGTAAAGCCAAAACGAAAAAAGGCCGTAAGCATGCGAAAGGTGAAAAATCTGAAAATAAAGGTAAAAGGCCTGAAATGAAAGAGTCAAAACGCAAGCTAAACAAAGGCCAAAAAGATCGCGCTCTTAAAGGCCTTGATAGAGCCGAAGCGTCTTTAGAGAGATCTTGGGAAAATGGGAAGATATCAGAGGATGTTTATAATAAGCGACTTGCGAGAATCAATGAAGTTAGAGCTCAAATAGAAGAATAGACCTAATTAGAAACCCATACAAAAAGAGCTCAATGTCTTACCATTGGGCTCTTTTGTTTTTATAGCTATTCTAATAATGGAGACTGTTTCAGAAAGTGTGTCAGTGATTTGTTAACTTAAACTACAAATTATTGATAATGGAAGAGAAGCAATTCGATTTCGAAGCCTTCAAGAAGGAGGCGATAGACAAACTAAAGGCTGGTAAAGGCCTAACAGGC
>CALIHL010000058.1 GCA_938022935.1 uncultured Saprospiraceae bacterium | reverse complement strand
ATGGATACCGGTATTATGTCTTACACTGCCAAGTATGAAAGTGCTTTATATGTTCCTTTTAGAGATGCGCTTGATAGTGCACCAGTCGATCGTAGCGATGTGCCTAAGGATAAGAAGACCTATCAGATGGATCCGGCTAATAAAACTGAGGCACTTCGAGAAGCAGAACTTGATATGGTCGAAGGCGCTGACTTCTTGATGGTAAAGCCTGCATTGCACTATCTAGATATCATACACATGCTCAAAGAAAATTATAATCTACCCATCGCGGCATACCATGTGAGCGGAGAGTGTGCGATGGTGCTTGCAGCAAGCCAAAAAGGCTGGTTGGATTATAATCAGATCATGCCTGAGACATTGCTGTCTATAAAGAGAGCAGGAGCGGATGTGATTATAAGCTACTTCGCCAAAGACTATGCTCAGCTTTTAGTAAGTAAATAGTCTTTTTAGAATTAGTTGTTGGGCATACTATTGACATTGATGACACGTCCGTAGTCACGCTCTTTTTTAACAATCTTTGGTTGTCCTTGGTACCTAATATCCAGTCTGTGCTTTAAGTCCGCCTCTAAGTAGTTATTGCATATAGCCAAGATGGATCCAAAGTCTTCGGCATCCTTGTCACTACTTGATCTTACGATTAGGGTGTCCGTAGAAAGGTTGGTTCCGTTGATGTTTACATTGCCTATTGGGTCTAATATGTTTACTTTCTTTACATTACCTTTTAGGTAAGTTTGATTTGTAAAGCCACTGGTTATTGTTCTTGATATGCCGTTGAAAGATGAACTGGAAGATGAAAAATTAGCTGATGCCAGTGGGTTTTTTATTACAATGTTGAGTGTGTCTATCTCAACGAATAATTTAGCGCTGCCTCCATTAATCAAGTGAAGATCAAGTTTGTTCGTTTTTGTAACAAAGCGCTCCCAGTCTTCAGGTTTATACACCTGCTCTCCATCAGGATTAGAGCCATAAGGCTTAGCCGGTATCTCAATTCTGCCAGGACCGTTCATGGTTATGGATTCTAACTGACTTGAGCCAACTGAGACTAATATAGGATACTCACCATTAGCAGCGACTAATGTTGTATCAGAGTCGGGCTTTGCAAGGCTTACATAGAGCGTATCGTTTTGAATGCTATAATCCAAGTATTTTTTAGAATTTTCATAACCTTCTACTATTATTATATTTTCTAATCTGGGTTCAAGCTCCAAAAGTGTAAAGTCCGACACCAAATGATGATAAGGCTTCATTAGGGAGTCCTTAAAGTATGGGCCAGAACCCAACAGCCACTTGTTACCACGAAAAGGGCCTGGTTCTTTAAGCTGATCACTTATCGTAAATGCATATGATATTGTCATGATCAACGCTAAAAGAGCTATAGCTCCCAGGAGTATGTGACTTGGTTTACTTGTGCTCATTATATTCCTTTTTTAAGTCTTCAAAATCTAACTCCAATGTCTTCATCATTTTTATAAAATATGGCAGCTCTTCATTGATGAATTGCTTTTTGAGATATGTGGTGGATAGTTTCTTTGCATTTTCATTTAAAAAGTAACCAACACCTCTCTTGTTACTGATGATGCCTTCTTGACTAAGTAGATTGTAGGTACGAACAACAGTGTTAGGATTGACCTCTACATCTGTGGCAAAATCTCGGACTGAAGGGATCCTATCGCCTTCTTTCCAATCTCCAGATATAATCAGCTGAATGATATGCTCAGCGATCTGAAGAAATATTGGTGCCGGTGGTCTGAAATTCATGTCTAAGCTTCTATCTCTTTGAACCTTAGATAGCTGAACAAAATGCTTATTGTAGCAACAATATACATGAAGATGTTATCGGGGATGCCCATTAAAGAACCGCCGCTATTTGACCGCCTAAGCTTACTGTTGTTTATAGTATTGTCAAGTGAAAACAGATCAAGCACGCTGCCTTGACCAAAGAGATCAACATCCTCGTTGATGATCACCAAAGAGACTATAGTTAAGAAGTTGTAGAGCATATATAGGCCTATCAACAATAGGACTATTTTGAGGATGCTATATTTCTTATAAAGGATAGCCCCTCCTAACATTAAGCATTGCATAAGAATGACATCCTTATAAAAGCTACGAAAATATGGGTCGAAAATATTGACCTTTACTTGAGTTATTGAATCAGGTGTAGTCCAGATAGTAGTGAGCCAAATAAATACCTGATAAAACAAAATTAGAATAACTGGAAAGACTACTATAAAAAGAAAAGCCTTTGCCGACCATTTCTCTGCACGTGTTGCAGGTATAGCAAGATTGAATGTTGCGCTTTCTTTTAGGTGATACTCTGAGAATGCAAGACTTGTTAGGATGGATGAAGAATACAACAAGACTTGTGGGAGCCAGTTTAAGTGAAACTTGAATCCGTCAGATCCTGTAAAAATAGAAAATCCGTTATTGCTAAATGAACCGAATGTCGATGGCGATAAAAGTGATATGACTGAAAAATCCTTATTGAAATAATAGAATATAGCTATCGCAAAGGATATAGCCACAATGATTGAAAATACCCTCCACTTTTGTTTGATCTCATTTTTCATGAGAAACTGTACGCGCTTTATACTGTAAGTCATAATGTTGGCGAGTTAAAATGCTTGATTGATGGCAGAATTATTTGTCATTATAGCATTGAAGAGAACTTCTAAGTCAGGCTCAAAAGATGGAATGCCGGTAGATGGACTAATATTAAGATATCCTCCAGGTACTCTCTCGTGATAGATTAAGTCATCGCTGGAACTGGGTTTTCCATCTAAAGAAAAATGTAAACTATCTACGATCTCATTTATACTTTGGTTGAATATGATATGTCCATTACTGATGGCTATAACATTGTCAATAAGGCTATGTAGGTCTCTTATCTGGTGAGTAGATATCAAGAAGGTGCGATCATCAGTGATGATGTGGGATAAGATCTTTCTAAATTGTTTTTTTGAAGGTATGTCCAGTCCATTCGTTGGTTCGTCCATCAATAATATCTTAGTGTTAGTCGCAAGAGCGAAGGCAATTACCGCTTTCTTCTTTTGGCCCATAGACATCTGACCCAGATGAGCAGATCGATCGAGTTCGAACTCATTTAAAAATTGTAGGAACGACTCGAGGGAAAACAGTGGATAGAATGGGCTGTACATATCTATGTATTGCTTCATAGAGATATCTGGTGTGTATACCTCCTCTGGCAATAAGAATGATTGTTGTAAGTGCTTTATGTCTCTTTGCTTAGGAGAAAGTCCGAACACTTTTATACTCCCTTCATCAGCAAACCTTAAGCCTTGGATCAAGTGAAGTAGGGAGGACTTTCCAGCACCGTTAAGACCCAAGAGACCGTGTATCTTACCTGAAGTGATCTTCAGGTTGAGGTCTTTAAACAGATCTTTTCTATGACTATACCCAAAGGCCAATCCGTTAATATCTATCATAAATAGAGAATTAGTGTACTAAGATACTAATACACTATTTAAAATGCAAACTACTTTACACTCCTTTTAATCAAAGTTAACACTCTACATATCGTTAGTTAGCGATTAGATATTTGCGAAAGCGAATGAATGTTGTGTGTTAGTAATCTGTAAGAGTGGAATAATAGGAGTACTTGTCTAACTCTCGTCGTAAAATCCCAAGTCTTTGATAGTATAATCTGCGTCATCTGATTATCTTAAGGCCACAACAACCAGTTATATGGATCACATAATCAATGACGAGGACTTTCAAAAAAAGCTGGTCGAGATAGCTGATCAACTGCACCTTTCTATAGAAGAGGTTAGGGAAGATGCCGAGAAGTATATAAAGGAACTATATACAACCCAGACGCCACTCATAGACGCTATGGTCGTTGAGACCTCACAATATATCTTGGGGCGAGCCTATGATAAAACGATAGATGTCAATCCCAATGAGATGAAGGCATTGGCCAAGTTAATGCGTAGTCACTCGGTGGCATTTGTCATGACACACAAGACTTACATCGATATGATGGTTTTGGGCTTAGTGTTGGCTCGCCATGGTTTGCCAGTGCCTCATATATTCGCGGGTATCAATATGGCCTTTCTTGGGGTTGGAGACATAGGCCGCAAGGCAGGTGTAATATTTATACGGAGATCATTTAAGGACAACGTCATTTATAAGGCCGCGCTGCGTCATTTTATTTCTTCACGCGTCAAGGAGAAGGCGCACTTCATGTGGGCGATAGAAGGAACTCGATCTCGTACAGGTAAACTGGTTTGGCCTAAGATGGGTATCTTGAAATATATCGTCGAAGCTGAAAAACAATCTAAGGATGAGGTCAAGTATGTTCCTGTTTCTGTTGTATATGATCTGATACCTGATGTAGAAGACATGACAAGCGAGGGGCGTGGCAAAGATAAGAAACCTGAGAATCTGCTTTGGTTTCTAAACTACATCAGAAAGATGGGCGATAATTTCGGGAAGATCTCTATCCGTTTTGGTGAGCCTGTTAAGATGAACGATGAGCGTCAAGCGCAAATACCTGACGACGAAGATAACAACCCTGATGTTAAATATACACTCCCTCATTTTGCATTTGAGTTGATACATGGCATCAATCAAGTGACGCCCGTTACAACGGCATCACTTGTATGTACAACACTGTTGAGTAAGTTTGCTCTTACAAAAAGACAATTAGAATCCGATGTCGTCTCACTCATGCATCTTATAGAGAACCATAGACCAGACATACTTGTAGATAGAGGTAAGCAGATTGGCTCTTCAGTTCAGCAAGCTGTCAACCTTTTGAAAAATGCAGAGCTGATCCAACAACTTGGAGAGGGTGTCAAAGCAAAGTATGCGATTGTAACGCGCAACTTTTTGTCGGCGACTTACTATGCGAACATGGCTGCCCATCACTTATATCGAGGGGCTTTTATAGAGTTGGCATTGATCAATGTAAGAGGCTTGCCCAAAGAAGAAAGAACTTTAAAATTCTGGGAGGAGATGATGTCTTTAAGGGATCTCTTCAAGTTTGAGTTTTTCTTTTCTAAAAAGGCAGTCTTTAGCGATGAGATAGAACAGGATCTGGATTATCTAAACCCCAATTGGCGCAAGATGCTGCAAGGGTCCAAGGCAGAAGTGACAAAGCTACTTTCTGATCAAGGTATATTGGTCTCGCAGGCCGTGCTTTCAATTTACTTAGAAGCCTATCAGGTGGTAGGGAGAGCTTTGCAATCAATTGACAAAGATGTAGAAATTACCGAGCAAAACTTACTACATGCTTGCATGTTCTTGGGTGATGAGCTTCATTGGCAAGGGCGTATCCATAGGATAGAATCAGTCTCCAAACCGCTTATCTTAAATGGTATAAGACTTGTTAAAAATCTTGACCTGATACCAACAGATGAAGATGATAAAGTGGAAAAGATAGACGCCTTTATAGACAGGTTAAAGCAACTTTCAAGAAGTATAGAAGAGTTGCAAGAGATTATAATTTCTAAAAACACTGGTGCAAAGATTATTCCTATAGAGCGTAAGCTAGTGCCAGGTTCTAAGACAGAGGCGATGACCTCTATGGTAATTGAGGGAGAGTCAGGTGCACATATTGGAGCATTTTTCGACTTGGACCGCACACTTATAAAAGGCTTTTCAGCAAAACAGTTTTTCCAATCACGCTTACTAAGCGGTAAGATGTCTACAAAGGAAGTTGTAGCCCAGTTTAGTGGTGTTATGGTTTATGCGATAGGCAACAAGAACTTTGCAGGACTTGCAGCTATCAGTGCGAAAGGAGTAAAAGGAACGAATGAACAAGTATTTATAGAAGTAGGAGAGGAGGTGTACTATAAGCATCTTGCCAAAGAGATCTATCCAGAGTCGAGAGCTCTTGTAGATGCGCACCTTGCTAAAGGACATACAGTAGCTATTATTTCTGCGGCTACGCCATATCAGGTTAATCCCATAGCAAGAGATCTTGGCGTAGAGCACGTTATGTGTACAAGGATGGAAGTGAAGAATGGAAAGTTCACAGGAGACATCGTAGAACCCGCTTGTTGGGGAGAAGGAAAGTCTATCGCTGCTAAGGAATTAGCCTCAACTCACAATCTCGATCTTGATAAGAGTTACTTCTATACGGATAGTGCTGAGGACTTACCATTAATGGAGATTGTGGGTCATCCTCGACCGGTTAATCCAGATAAAGAGTTGTCTTCTATAGCATATCAGAATAATTGGCCTGTATATAGATTTAATGATGAGAAGCGTCCTGTGGTTTCCAATATAGCGAGAACCTTTTTGGCTTTCGGAAGTATCATCCCTGCCGCCATGATTGGAGCCCTTTCAGGTGCTTCATCTATGTCGTGGAGAGATGGAGTGAACTCTATGATCGGTACACTCGGAGACATCGGTACTAAGATCGCGGGCATGAATGTTGTAGTGAAAGGAGAAGAGCACATATGGTCGCAGAGACCGGCAGTCTTTTTATTTAACCATCAGAGTAATGCTGACTTTCTAATTATGGCCAAGCTCTTAAAAAAAGATACTGTAGCTATCGCAAAGAAAGAATTAGAGATGTCACCCATTGGGCCATTCTTTAAGGCTGCAGGAGTTATTTTTATAGATCGGAAAAATAAAGACAAAGCTATAGAGGCGATGAAGCCCGCAGTGGATGCTTTAAGATCAGGAACTTCCATAGCGATTGCCCCTGAAGGTACGCGCAGTAAAGATTATAATCTTGGATCTTTTAAAAAGGGGGCATTTCATTTGGCTATGGAGGCTGGAGTCCCGATTGTTCCTATGGTCATTAAGAATGCTCATGATATTATGGCAAGAGGGTCTGCCATGCTTCAACCAGGACAAGTTGAAGTAGTGATTCTTCCCCCCATATCAACTGATGGTTGGACGAAGAGAAACATGGATAAGAAGATAAAAGCCGTAAGGGATCTATATCTTAAAGAGTTGGGTCAAGAGGTTAAGGCTCTTCCAAAACCAAAATCAAAGCGCAGTTAGAATTTACTTCTGGAATTAGTTTTAATCAAGGATTAAAAAGTTTAGACACTTTTCGACTTAACTGTGTTCATGGCCCAGACTCTAACCTTTCATCTTAGGTATCAATGACAAGATCTTAGCGAGCTTCATGCCCGTCTTCATATCGCCTTGGATCTTTAACCTTCCCTGTATGAATGCTGTCTGAAAGTTCAAATCCCCTTTACCAATATCGTGGAGATGTTGATCATTTACAGTAAGTGTTACATCAGGGTTTTTCATTGTTCCTTTTCTTATGGACCCTGGCGGTTTGTTTAGGTTTAATTGCCATGCTGACTTTGCTTTCCCAGTTATGTTGATTTGAAAAAGGCCAGCATTAGGTTTAAGAAAATCAGGATTGTCTTTGAGGTATTTTTTGATGTGGTTGAAGAATTTGTCTGATTTTGGTTTTTCAACTTTTGCCTTTTTTACTGTGTTTGATTTTTGAAACTCATGTACATGCTTTTCTAAGTAGTTAGCTGATTGTAATAAGTACTTGGTAAACTTATCTATGTCCGGCATCGACTTGACATCAGATGTAGGGCTGATAGTGATGTGGCCATCGTAACTAAGGATGGTGATGATGAGCCCCATACCATCTAAGATGGGCGCTGTACCCATGACGGAGAGAAGCTTATGACCTTGTAGATAAATCGGGATAGTGGGACCAGGAACATTGGTGATCACAACGTTAAAGACTGGCTTATGCATCTTCGATAAGTTGAATCTACTGTACATCCGAGATGCAAGATTAGCAACGCCAAAAGGCACGGCTTCAGCCAGATTAGAAAGTGTCTTCGCTCCCGCAGCTCCTTGATAGGTCTTTCCTAAAGTTGTATTGTCATGTATGGCTTGTAGTCGCTGTATCGGGTCTTCTATGTTAGTTGGTAGCTGTACCAACATAGCAGATATCTGATTTCCACTATTAGATGCATCAGTATGTGCTCTTGTTGAGATAGGCACCATAGCAACCAGAGGCTTCTTTGGCAGTTGATCTTTGTCGT
>CALIHL010000057.1 GCA_938022935.1 uncultured Saprospiraceae bacterium | reverse complement strand
TTGATTCTATTAAATTGAAAAAGCGGCTGATTAAAACCTATACTCAAAGGAGTAGAAAGGTAAGAGCTAGACTTGTTCTGTGTACTGGTGCCAAAGAGGTCTAATCGTTCAACGTCTGTACTTACAAAAAAGGAACCACCTGTCTGTGGTACAGCTTGAAAAACTTGAAGTCCCACAGAGTTGGTCATAAATGACCGGTTGACAAATGCCTCTTCTCCTGTTGGTAGTGTGATGGAGTTGATTACGCGATTTAGGTTAGGTAGTGTCGCGTTGAGCGAAAACTGAGGTTTGAAGCCTGCATCAAAAGAGACGTTCCTCCAATATTGATTTTCTAATCTGGTCTTAGCGACCAAAGCGGCACTTGATCCAGATCGTGCAGTTTCAATTAGTTCATTGATCTCTGCATCTATAATCAATTGACTTTTCAATTGAGAAGAAGGAATAAAGCACAATACAAGAACAATCGAATAAATTATATGTAAAGGATGATTTTGATTCATGGTGATCTTTAGTTTCTAATGGCAGTAATAGGATCAAGGTTAGCAGCTTTCTGGGCAGGTAGAATACCAAAGACAAGCCCAACTGCAAATGAAATAGCGAATGATACGAATACTGAGATGCCTGATACAATGGCGTTGATATCTGCATATTGGCCAATGATCTCCGCTCCGAGTATGCCTAAGATGATACCTATCACACCACCAGCTAAACTGATGAGCACGGCTTCAAATAAGAATTGCAAAATGATATCTTTTCTCTTCGCTCCAAGTGATCTTCTGACACCGATCTCCTTGATTCGTTCCAGTACGCTGGAGAGCATGATATTCATGATGCCAATACCTCCCACGAGCAAGCTGATGCCTGCGATGATTGCTAATACAAGATTTAAAGTTTCCTGGGTGCTTTGTTGTTGCTTGACCAATAACTCGGGTACACTTACTTTAAAATCAACTTGATCATTGTGTCTCCTAAGAAGCAGTCGTTCTACTAAAGACGCAGAAGTTTCTATTTTATTGATATCATCTATCTTAACTATCGCTCTATCCAACTGATGATAATTGGATACTTTTTTATCTCGCTCTCTTCTGCTGATATCTTCTTGGCTAACATAGGAGCGATCCTCATATCTTAGAAAGAAGGTTTCGATGGGTACAAATAAATCTTTTGCAAATGGACTCACAGAAAGTCTTTCTTGATGTTCCTTACTGATGACACGTTTTTCAAGAACACCTATAATTTTTAATCCGACCCCATTGGCTTTTATATATTGGCCCAATGGACTCTTTCCTAAGAAAAGAATCTTAGCCATATCAGATCCAATGACACAAACATTGACCCCTTTTTCAGTTTGCATAGGATTGAAAAAGGACCCTTCTGCTAATTCTAAATTATTAATAGCGAAAAAGTCATTATTGACTCCTCGACAAGTGCCCGAAGTATTGGTTTTATTATAGATAACCTTGATTGATTTTTCTACTTCATAGCTCATCTGCTTTACGCCTGGCAGTACATCTGCTATCGACATAATATCATTGAGTCCAAGTCCAGGCGTGTATGATTTTTTATCTTTTGAAGAACTGGAAGTTTCTTCTTCAGAAGCATCGACGTCATCTTGAAGTGATGGTTTGATAGCTTCTATAACTATGTTGTTTGTTCCTATCAATTCTAATTGATCGAGGATCTCTTGCTTCGCACCATTGCCGATGGATAACATAGTGATTACTGCAGCGACACCGAAGATGATACCCAAAGCTGTGAGTAACGATCTCAGTTTGTTTTGACTAATGGCACTAAGTGCCACATCTAAGTTGGTAAATATCCACTGTAACATATCTATGGATTTACCCGATCATTATTATACCTGATGATGCAACATCTCGATTAGCAGGTTCGGCTAGTTCTTTGATGGCCTCTTTGTTAGCATCGTCGTAAGCTTTCTTTGACTTCTTCCATTCTTCGATGATACCCTTTGCTTCTTCTTTCGCCTCTTCGCTAAGGGACTTGAAAGGTATATTCTCATCACTTACTCTTGATAAAAGCACATTGTCATCTTTGCTTATACCGCTGACAATCACAATATGATCTTCGCTAAAAGGTCCGCTGACCACTTCTTGCTTGTAAATGTCTTTACCATTCTTTACCAGTACATAGTCTAAGCTGTCACTATAATATGCATCCAGCGGTACTGATACAACATCAGGATATTCATATATTTTGATTTGATTGGAAGTACTCATCGAAGGTTTCATTACTTCATCTTCTTCGTGTATTTCAATTGTTATCTCAAATACCTTGGCATCTTGATTTTTTAATTCTTGACCTATGTTAGCCACCTTGATGATGTTGCCCGTAAATGCCTTGTCTGGAAATGCATCAACCTTAACTTCAACCTTTTGACCTTTCGTGATCTTACTGATATCAACTTCGTTGACGTATGCGATTGAGATCATTTTACTTAGATCAGGTAGTTCGGCTACAACAGGATCCCAGCTGCTTATCTGAGCACCGACACTTTTCTTACCATTCCATGTTTTTGCATAGATGAGCATGCCTGACTCAGGAGCTGAAATCGAAAACTTACCGCTGAGATCAGCCAGGATTTTCATCTTCGACTGCAGCTGCTTGATCACGCCTTCTACTTCTTGGACTTTGGCTACGTTTTGGATTTGTATCAACTCTTGTTGATTGCGAAGTTGCCTAAGCGATCTTTCTGATTTTTTAAGATTGATTTTGGATTGCTCTATCACCATATCTGGTTCATAGGCGTTCTTTTCCATTTCGAGTTTTTCATTGGTTATGTTAAACTCTACATCTGCGATCTGATCACGGATGCCTTTCATCGATATGGCTGTATCGATTTTTGTTTGTTCTAACTTTGTCTGTTCTGTCTCTATCTGTGATCCGATATCACTCAACTTTCCAGCCAGCTCAGTCCTATCCAGACTGCCTATATAGTCCCCCTTATTTACGAAAGTGCCCTCTGTGATAAGATCTTTTATACTTGTCTGCCAGATATCTGCCGCTCTCATGCCATCAGGAGCACGTATCTTAAGGGACTTCTTAGCTTTTAACTCGCCTGAAGCAAATATCTCTTGAACAAATAAATCTTGACTCGGTTTGGCGGTAAGTAAGTTGTCTGCAGTATCGCTATCGTTTTGAGTAAAGTAGAATATGGCAAGTAAAGCCAACACGATAGCTGCTATAGCCAGCAGTTTTTTCGGCATCTCAGTTAGGTTTAGTAGTTGATAATAGAAGTAAGCTAATTATAACTTACCACCTTAGAACGTCATAAGATCTTATTAACGTATGCTTATAAGATCTATAACATTTAGACTGAGATATTTAATAGATTACATAAAGCCTTGAAGACTTTTTTCTATCACCACCTTTTAACAAGCATTTCGCTTAAAGCTAAATGAGCTTAAAATCATCACTGTCAACTAAGAATGGAAGCTTCTTTCTTACATCTTGTAGATGAGATGCAGATAGGGTAGTGGTGTGTATGGCTTCGTTTTTTTCACTGTGATACAGTTCTTTTTTCCATCCTGGATCGATCACACAGCTATCACCATTATAGTCATGACCGTTATCATCTTGGCCAACTCTGTTGACACCTACAACATATGCTTGGTTTTCGATAGCACGAGCTTGGAGCAAAGCGCGCCAATCATAAGAACGCTTGTTAGGCCAGTTAGCGATATATATCAGTAGATCATAGTTATCTTGGTTACGCGCCCATACTGGAAACCTGAGATCATAACAGATCATAGGGCATACTTTCCAGCCTTTGTACTCTACTACTAGTCTTTCTTCTCCTTTTGTATAGTGCTCATGCTCGCCTGCCATCGCAAAAAGATGTCGCTTGTCGTAAGTGTGAAACATACCACCTGGAATCATCCATATCAACCTATTGTAATAGTGCTGACCTTCTTTGATGATCAGACTTCCGACTATAACTGCGTCTTCTTGATCAGCTTGAGCGGCCATCCATTGCATAGTGGGGCCATCCATTTCTTCTGCTTGTTCGACAGAATTCATGGTGAATCCAGTAGTGAACATCTCAGGCAGCAGAATGAGATCTGTTTCTTCTTCTATCTGAGAGATCTTCTGTTCAAAAGAGGTGAGATTTTTGGATCTGTCTTGCCAGTGTAAGTCTGACTGAATAAGTGTAACCTTTAGGTCTTGCATGTCATCACGGATTGGCATCAAAGCTAAATGAATGTTTGAACAATAATTAAAGAGGTTAACAAATATTTGACTTGAACATCCAAATTAGCAGTCGTATTACACTTTAGTGATCAATGAAGCTGCTTCAAGCAATAAATCATTAGTCTTAGCAAAGCAAAACCTTATGATGTGCTCATCTGTATCATCTGTGTAAAATGATGATATAGGGATGACAGCAACACCACATGATTTAGTCATCCATCTGGCGAATGACTGATCATCTTGATCAGATATGCCTTGATAAGAAGCCAACATAAAGTAGGTCCCACGGCATGGCAGTAGCTTAAAACGGCTGTCTTTGATGGCGTCCACGAAGAGGTCTCTCTTAGACTGAAAAAACTCGTTCAGTGAGAGATAGCGTTCTGGTACATTCAGATAGTCTGCCAGTGCATGCTGAAGGGGTCGGTTGATGCTGAAAGTATTGAACTGGTGGACCTTTCTTATCTCTGATGTGATATCTGGTGGAGCAATCACATAGCCTATACGCCACCCAGTAGCATGAAACGTCTTTCCAAATGACATGGCCACTATACTACGACGATATAAATCATCATAGCGTAACACACTCTCGTGCTGTGCACCATCATATATCAAGTGTTGATAGACTTCATCAGAAAGCACAAAGATATCTGTGCCTTTAGTGATGGCTCTGAGTTCCTCTATGTCTTCATGGCTCCATATAGAACCTGTAGGATTGTGTGGTGTATTGAAGATGATCAACTTCGTTCGTTCATTGACAGTTCTTCTGACTTCTTCCCAATCTATCTTGTAGTCTGGGCTCTTTAACCTGATAGGCCTTGGTACGCCACTATTGACTTGGATAGCAGGGACATAGCTGTCATAAGCAGGCTCGAAGATGATCACTTCATCCCCACTTCTGACCAATGCTGATATAGCGGAGTATATGGCCTCTGTTGCTCCATTTGTGATGGTTATTTCTTGATCTGGATCGATATCGCGCCCATAGAGTAAGGCCTTCTTTTTTGCAATCGCTTGTCTTAGCTCAGGGATGCCCACCATGGGGGCATATTGGTTATGATCACTTTGGATATAGTGATTCACAAGATCTTTGAGGATCGGATCTACCTCAAAGTTGGGAAAGCCTTGGGATAGGTTGATAGCTCCATGATCAGCAGCCATCTTGCTCATGATCGTAAATATAGTTGTGCCTACCTCTGGAAGCTTGGAAGTGATATTCATGTAGCTAAGATAAGTGGCTTCCTTATCTTCTTATATGGCGAGCTTCCTTAAGATGACATCAACCCGTCTGTTGTGCAGTTTCCCTTGCCAAGTATTGTTATTATAGTCTGGGTCTTGTTCGCCATGATCATATTGGAAGATGGTCTCTTGTTCGATCAGCATCTCGGTAAGTTCGTATATCACGGCTTCACAACGCATATGAGATAGGTATTGGTTAAACTCACGACTGCCTATGTTGTCGGTATGGCCGTGTACCTCTATCTGATACAAAACTATATTTTCAACGTCCTCGATAAATTTTACCAAGTCACTCTCTTGTTCTTCGTCTATATAATAGCTACCACCACCAAAGTATATGCTGATGGTCTTATCCTCAGGAGCCAAGGCTTGTGAGATGATGACATCGCTTATCGCAAATGTTATCATGACAACCAGAAGATATCTCAGTGTGATGCTCATCTAAGTATAAGGTAGCACATAATATGGACATTATCAGAAGGTTTAACAAAGGTATTAAGCTGTTTTATTCAGTTTTATCAACTCGTTTATGTCTTACTATAGCAACGGTTATAAAGGGTAGTGCTATGCTTTCATTTATTTACCTTTGTACTTCGGTCATCGCGATAAACATATGTCAGAGCAGATATTTGAAAAAGTCAAAGAGGTATTAAGCCAGATTCAGGAAGCACAGCCTGCTTCACCTGAGGAGTTGGAGGCATTCAGGATCAAGTACCTGGGTAGTAAGAACTCTATAAAACCATTGTTCGCTGAGATGCGTAACATCCCTAACGAACAGAAGAAAGAGTTTGGTCAAAAACTCAATGAGTTAAAGAAAACCGCAGAGGCCAAGTTTGCGCAACTCAAGGATGGTTTAGGGAGCACGACTTCTAAGTCAAGCGCTCAAGCGATTGATATGACGGTGCCAGTTGGATCACTTGATATCGGATCAAGACATCCAGTCTCCTTGGTGCTTAATCATATGATTGACGTTTTTACAAGGATAGGATTCTCAGTAGCAGAAGATCGTGAGATCGAAGATGATTGGCACAACTTTACAGCCATGAATACGCCAGAGCATCACCCCGCGAGAGATATGCAGGATACTTTCTATTTGAAGGATTCTACATCTATGTTGTTGAGGACGCATACAAGTTCTGTGCAAGCGAGGATGATGACGGCTCACGAGCCGCCGATTAGAATCATTGCGCCTGGACGTGTTTTTAGAAACGAAACCATCTCTGCAAGATCACATTGTCAGTTTCATCAAGTAGAAGGACTCTATGTTGATGAAGGAGTTTCATTTGCTGATATGAAGCAGACCTTGCTCTACTTTGCAAAAGAGATGTACGGAGCTGAGACGGATATCAGGTTGAGGCCAAGTTATTTTCCATTTACAGAGCCAAGTGCGGAGATGGATGTTTGGTTGGGCACAGAGACAGAGACGACAAGAAAGTTGACTAAAGGTACAGGTTGGTTAGAAGTATTGGGCTGTGGTATGGTTGATCCTAACGTTTTAGAAAACTGTGGTATAGATTCTAAAAAATATTCTGGATATGCATTTGGTATTGGGATAGAGCGATCTGCGATGCAGAAGTACAACATCAGTGATATCAGAATGCTTTTTGAAAACGATACGCGCTTCTTAAGTCAGTTTACAGCTGCGTTTTAATTAGAATACTGACTATATGAGCAAGCCGAGTATTCCTAAAGGCACAAGAGACTTCTTGCCTGAGCAAGTAGCAAAAAGAGATTACATATTTAAAGTTATAAAGTCTGCTTTTATAAAGTACGGCTATAAAGGTATCTCCACACCGGTTATGGAAAATCTTTCTACACTAACTGGAAAATATGGCGAAGAAGGAGATAAGCTCCTCTTCAAAGTGTTGAATAATGGAGACTATCTTTCTAAGGCTAATCCAGAGGCCTTGGCCAATAAAGATTCTAATAAGCTTACATCGAGTATATCTAAGAGAGGCTTGAGGTATGATCTAACCGTTCCTTTTGCGAGGTACGTAGTTATGCATCAGAACGATATACAACTGCCTTTTAAAAGGTATGCTATAGAACCAGTCTGGAGAGCAGATCGGCCTCAGAAAGGAAGATATCAAGAGTTCTATCAGTGCGATGCTGACTTTGTAGGAACGGATAGCTTGATGTGTGAGGCGGAGTTGATCCTTCTTGTTGATGAAGTGTTTAGCAAGCTTGGTTTTCCAGTAACTATTAAAATAAATAATCGTAAAGTGTTGTCAGGCATCACTGAAGTATGTGGTTTATCAGATCACTTTATGAGTTTTACAGTTGCGATAGACAAGCTTGATAAAATTGGAAAAGAAAAAGTAGCAGAAGACTTGATTGGAAGAGGTTTGGATGAAAATTCTGTTAATAAAGCTTTAGAATTAATAAAGGCGAAGAGCTTATCAGAATTAGAATCATCATTAAAAAATTCTGAGATAGGCATGCATGGTATAGCAGAGCTAAGAGCGTTTCATAATTATTTAGATCCTGTAGGTCTTCATAATGATATCGAGTTGGATGTGACGTTGGCGAGAGGGTTGAATTATTACACAGGATGCATCATTGAGGTCAAGGCCAACAATGTTGAGATGGGCAGTATCACTGGAGGCGGGAGATA
>CALIHL010000056.1 GCA_938022935.1 uncultured Saprospiraceae bacterium | reverse complement strand
AACTCAAATAGATGCTAAGGCCATGTACGGTGAATATCAAAATAATTTGTTCCGTAAGGATGAGTCTTCAACATTTGAAAAAGATGCCACTCAGCTTGAAGGAACGATCAAAGGCATCGATGACATGGGCAGATTACTTGTTGAACACAGTTCTACAATCCACGTATACAACCATGGCGAAATATCTCAAGTGATCTAATTACAATTAGAAAATATGAATGCAGCAATTTTAACAATAGGAGATGAGCTTCTCAATGGTCAGACAATAGACACCAATGCAGCTTGGATGGGCCAAGAACTTAACTTGATTGGTGTCTCCATCGCAAGCAAGCTTTCTGTTGGTGATGAAGCGCAGGCGATAAAAGATGGACTTGATTATTGTTTCAATCATGCTTCCCTTGTTATAGTGACAGGCGGCCTTGGACCAACTAAAGATGACATCACTAAGGGGTGCCTTGCTAACTATTTTGAAGACGAACTTACTTTTGATCAAGGGTCTTATGATAAAATAAAAGAGTACTTCAGTCGTACAAATCGACAACCAACAGAAGCTCATAAGCTACAATGTCATATGCCTTCTAAAGCTGAGCTTATTGACAATCAAAGAGGCACGGCACCAGGGATGTGGTTTGCAGAGGGAGATAAGTTTTTGCTAAGTATGCCGGGCGTCCCATCTGAGATGAAGGGGCTGATGAAGAATGGCGGCTTAAGTAAAATCGACGCAGTCAACACACAGCAAAATATCTATCACTATATCATGCAGACGGCGGGTATGGGGGAAACTTATATAGCTGAGCAGATCGAAGACATCGTATCGACATTTCCAGACTTTTTATCTATAGCCTATCTGCCAGGCCTTGCATCCGTGAAGCTTCGGTTGACAGCCAAAGGGGCAGATGCTGAACAGATTAAAAAAGAAACTGAGGCTCTGGGTGCAAGAATAGTAAGTACACTTGGAGATGCAGTATTCGCATTGGGCAACACGAAGCTGGAAGAAGCTGTAGGTCAAATAGCAAAGGAGAAAGGATTGACACTGGGCACAGCAGAGAGCTGTACGGGTGGCAACATATCCCGACTGCTGACTTCTGTATCTGGATCATCCGCGTATTATAAAGGCTCTATCGTCGCTTATGCAAATGATGTGAAGATGAACGATCTGAATGTATCTGAAGACACCATCAACACGCATGGCGCTGTTAGCGAAGAAACTGTGATGGAGATGGTAGAAGGACTGATCAATCGACTTCATGTGGATGTAGCCGTCGCGGTATCCGGCATCGCTGGCCCTACCGGAGGCACTCCAGATAAGCCAGTAGGCACTATATGGATCGCAGTCGGGCGTAAGGGTCATGTATTAACGAAAAAGCTACAATTGACTAAGACTCGTGATCTCAATATCAGTTACACCTCTGTCTTCGCACTCAATGAGTTAAGGCGATATCTTAACGGTATATAATGAAATTGTAGGACATTTCGTCCATTGCTCTTTGGCTCATTCTTTTCTACATTTGCAGTCTTAACTGACCGATAGCATCACAATATGGCCGAAGTAGAAATGATAATGCCGAAAATGGGCGAAAGCATCATCGAAGCTACTATCATTACTTGGCTAAAAAATGTTGGAGATACTGTCCAAGAAGATGAAACGATACTTGAGATCGCTACTGACAAAGTAGACTCTGAGATCCCCTCACCCGTCTCAGGCGTCATCACACAGATCATCTGTAAAGTCGACGAAGTAGTCGCGATCGGCCAAGTCGTTGCCATCATATCAACATCTCAGCCAGAGAGCACTTCAGCTCCTATAAAAAAAGAAAAAGCAAAAGAAGCTGAGCCAGAACAAAGCGAAGCTTCCATAACGGTTAAAGAAGAAATAGAACAGCCAACTACTGTATCGACTCCGATGAAAACGGCTATGCCGTTGTCCAGAAAGAGTTTGACTGAAAAGATACCAAGCAATGTCGGCGGCAGATTTTACAGCCCTCTTGTGCGCAATATAGCTCGCGCTGAAGGCATTAGCTTAGAAGAGCTGAATCAGCTAAAAGGAAGTGGTGCAGATGGTAGAATAACCAAGTTAGATCTACTCAACTATTTAGACCTTAAGAAGCTCGAGTCTACCTCATCTATCAAAAGAGCAGAAACGACCATCAGTACATCTGAAGCCATAAACGTCACAAGCCAAGTCAGAACTACAAGTGAAAGACAAAGCACGAGCAATGTTTCGGCTGAGCCGACAATGTCTGATACTGCTAATATCAAGTCCAACATCGGTGACGAAGTAATCCAAGTGAGCAGGATGCGCAAAGTCATCGCATCTCACATGATGAAGTCCCTTGAGACTTCTGCCCATGTCACATCATTTATAGAAGCAGATACAACACGTATCGTAAACTGGCGCAATCAAGTCAAAGAAGAATACAAAGAAAGATTTGGTGAAAAGCTATCACTTTCTCCATTATTTGCGGAAGCGGTCATCAAAGCACTTAGAGACTTCCCTGAGATCAACGCCTCTTTTGATGGAGAGAACATGATCATCAAACAAGCTATCAATCTGGGTATCGCAACTGCGATGGACAATGGCAATCTGATAGTACCTGTCATACAGGATGCAGGAGAGCTCAATCTCCATGGTTTAGCGAAAAAACTGAACGATCTTACAGGCCGCGCTCGGATCAACAAGCTAAAGCCTCAAGAGATCACAAGCGGAACATTTACAATCAGTAATATTGGCACTTTTGGCAATATAATGGGTACTCCGATCATTAGTCAGCCTCAGTTGGCTGTACTCGCGTTAGGTGCAATAAAGAAGAAACCGGTGATACAAGAGACACAAGAAGGAGATATAATAGCTATTCGTCATATGATGTTTTTATCTTTATCGTTTGATCATAGAGTCATCGATGGATACAAAGGTGGCGTCTTCTTAAATCGAATAGCGCATTATATTGAGACATTTGATAATAACCGACCTATATAAGACTTGCTTTGCAGGGCTTTGGCTCGTACTTCTACTACTTTTCTCTTCACAAGTATATGGTCAAAAGGACCCCTTAAAAGAAGGAAATAAGGCATTTGAGCAAGATCACTTTCGTGAAGCACTCATATACTACAATCAGATAGAAAAGATTAGCGGTAGCGCTCCTATCTTATTTAAGAGAGGTGTCTGCTATTATGAAATCAATCAGCTCGATAACGCTTTGGAGGACTTCAGGCGGGCTTGGGAATATGGATATACCAACCCAGAAGTAGATTACTACACGGGTTTGATTCAGCACCATCGAGGCAACTTTGCCATAGCAACGACTTACTACAAGAATTATCTCAAAGAGATCGATGAAGATGACATCATACGGCCATCAGTCAGGAAGTTGATCAAGCAGTGCGGTCGTGCGATCGACCTCTACTACAAAAACCCACTTGCCATAGTTGAAAAGCTACCCGGAGGAGTGAACACAGCATACGATGAGATAGGTCTTGTTGAGAGCCCTAGCACTCCAGGTAAATACTATTATACTTCCAACAAACCGAATCTCACCTCAACTCTTGAAGCAAGTGATTTTGATGTGTATTGGGTAACTAAGAACGAAGGTGAGTGGTCAGAGCCCAAAAGAATGCCTTACGTCATCAACAAGAGGGACAACGATATCCTACTTGGATTTACACCCGTAGCTGATGGCGTCTACTTTTATAGAGGCAAAGACCATCAAGGCGATATCATGCTCAATAAAGGCATCGGCAAAAGCACAAGATCAAAACCAGTTGGCGTGCCAGCAAGTACATCTTTGATCAACAGTGATGTGTTCTTCTTCGATGACAAAGTGATGTTGTTTTCAAGTAAAGAAGGTAGTCAAGGATATGGGGGCTACGACCTTTATGCATCTGTCAATGAAGATGGGTTTTGGTCATCGCCGATCAATCTTGGTCCTGAGATTAACAGCCCATTTGATGAAGTAAGTCCTTATCTCAGTTTCGATGGATCAGAACTTTACTTTAGTTCAGATCGCAATGAAAGCATCGGTAATCTTGATGTCTTTGTCAGCAAATATCTCTATGAAGCAGACAAATGGGATCGTCCACAGAACATGGGCATACCTATTAACTCACCAGGCGATGATGAACACTTCAGTTTGTCATACGATGGCCTTACAGCAATGATCTCTTCTGATAGAAAGATGTCATATGGTGGGAAGGACAACTATATCATAAGATTTAAAGATCCTCGTGGTTCTCAAGGTTATGGAGTCGAAGAGTTAGCTTTTCTTGATTACAAAATCAACGATAGAGATAATCTACTAGTCGCCGAAGAATTAGAAAAAGAGTTAGCGGCGACTTCTGAAACAGTTAGTGTATCAGAGGAACCTTTAGCAGTTACCCCTCAAAAAGAAAGCGTTGCATCACAAGAAGTAAAAGATGAATTTAAAGATGAAAAAACAGAAGAAGTACAACCGCCTACACCCGAAGAAAAAGAAAAGATAACTGAGCATGTCTCGACAGAAGAAAGCAAAGAAACCGAAGCACCGACTTCATCTAACACTAAGGAAGTAACTGAAATTGTAAAGAACACTACCCCAACTGAGGTAGTAGCAATTGAACCTGCAGCTAAAGTCGATATTGAGCCTGAAGATAAAAGTGTAGCTAGCAAAGAACCAACTCAGTCAATTAGAAAAACAAGTAGGGTAATTGATAAAGACATGATCACTGTCAATGCTACTTATGAGCCCATATACTACTCTTCTGGTCTTGATCTCATCAATGATAAAAACACAGACAACATCGAGTCTCTGATAGATCTGATGATTCAGTATCCAAAGCTCGAAGCAGAGTTCAATGGTCACTCAACGGAAGAGGGCATATTAGAATATAAGTTATACTCTTCTTTGAAAATAGCAGAGAGATTGCAGCAACATTTTAAAAGTAAAGGGATCGCAGAAGACAGGATCCATATCAAAGGAGTTGCGGATAATTACCCAATTGCTAAAAGCGAGTCCAACGGTGGCGATCCTAAATATGCCGGGTTATACAACTCAAGAGTAGAGGTTAAGTTTTTTAATTACGACAAGGAAGCTTCACGATTAGAAAGGAAAGAACCTGCGTTGCCTGACTATACAAAAGACATTAGCTATGATTTGTACAGCACTTTAGTAGAGGATGCAGTCATATATAAAATACAAATCGCAGTAGTAAGTCAGATGTATCGAGGAAAGGCTCTGGATTTATTTAACGATACAAGTGTTGAAGAAAACGAGCAAACTGGCCTATATGCCTACACGATCGGTTTGTATGACAACTTTGCAGATGCTCTTCAAGTGAAGCGAGATATAGATAGACTTGGATTTACAGATGCGCGGGTGATTGCGTATTATAATGGAAGAAGATTATCCGATGATCAATATGTCTACTATGTCAACAACTTTCCTGATCTGCGCGGATTGATGAACTATAAAGAGTAATCACAATAAGTCAAGTGATTATAACTTCTTGAAGAAGCTATTGAGGTCAAGCGATACACTTAGGTGATTAACACCTCCAGCCAAGTGATAGCGTCCTACTCCATAATCGAAGCGCAACTTCTTTACTTTAAATCCGAAGCCAAAGCTAAAGCCACTCAAGCTTCTAAATCCTTCTACAGCAAGTTCTTTATTGCGGAGATGATTATATCCAAATCTTAGTTTGAAGACTTCATTCTTTCCTAGAAGTAGCTCTCCCCCAAAAGCAAGATGCCTAAATAAATTATCAACTGTTCTGGATAAACCAGAAGGTGCTTGAGGGTCTTGACCGATGAAAGATGTTGTAATCAACTCATCATTGGGAGATCGAAGGTTCCATTGTTGCAGTTTATGGGCTGTAATCATAAATCGAAAGGGCAAATGTTCTAATCGCTTGGCATAGCCCATCTGAATATCAAAAGGAAAAGCTTCCCTTTCTATATCAAAAGTAGAAAACTGTCCACCAGCGTTTTTAATCACAAAGGCCCAATTAGAATTTTTCTCAGGGTTTAAATAATGCAAACCAATATCTAAACCCATACCTGATGAGCTATATGTATCGAAACTGGAATTGACATACTTCAAGTTAACACCTAAGCTTAGTCTTTCATCCATTTTCCTGCTGACTCCTATGGTCAGTGCATTTTCAGACGCTGCAAACTCACCACTGCGATTGCCAAAGACATCACTGCGATCAAAGTCTCCATAACTGATATAGTTAGCACCAATCATAAATGACAGCTTCTTATCAGGCATCGCTAATCCATACGAGATAAAGCCATGTGAGATATCGGCAAAATGAAAATTATGATTGACAGAAAGATGATGAGCCATCTTCTCATTGATCAAAGCAGGGTTAGCATAGCCTTGCGCTATGTCATCATCTGCTACTGCAATGGGAAACCCAGCAAGTGCTGTCGATCTCGCAGAAGCCGTTAGATTGAGAAAATCAAAAGTGTACAATCCCCCGATCTGACCATCGACTGAAAGTTGTCCTAACAGCAACAATGCTAAAGTCCATGACTTGAAAGTAAAACCTATCTGACTATGCTTGATCACTTAGATAATTCTGATCCTTAAAGATCGCCTTTTTCTAACGTCCAAAATGTCGAGCAAACGGCATTGCTATCACACATCATTTTTCGAATCAGCGTACCTTCTTCATTGTATGCCAACAACTCCCCATACTCGCTATCTCCATTCAAAAAGCTACCCTTCCATTTGGGCTTTCCATTGGGGTGATATTCTGTGAAGGGGCCATTCTCCATATTATTTACGAAAGTGGCCTCCTCCTTAAGTATCCCTGTCTCAAAGTAAGAAAGAACCTTACCAGACAGCACTCCATCAACATAGTTCGATTTGCGCTTTATCTGCCCCGACGGATAGTAAACACTCAACGTGTCAACCAGAACGTCAGCATCATATTGCTCCTTTATCTCCGCCACACCATTGTCATAGTAGAGCGTTCTATCACCATGTAGCTTTCCATCCACATAGTTAGCTTCTTCAAAAACTTGGCTCTTTTCGCCTTCATAGTAGACTATGTATTTTCCTTGTATTAGGGAGTCTTTGTCTACTTGATAGATTCGATAGACTGAGCCGTCTTCATTGTAGTCTTTGATCGTTGATAGATCGCTGCAGCTGATGGCTGTTATAGAGATGATTGCAAGAATTGATAACCAAAACTTCATGGATATGATTTGTTTGATTTAAACCTTGATGGAGGGTAGTTTATTTGCTTAGACCAAAAAAATTCTCTGCTTCATATAAAAAGAGTCAAAATATTTCAGGACAAGACAAACCCATCCTCATTCCTTCGCTTGAAAATCGAAGGACGCTAATTATGTGCTTTCATCAAATAACGGTGCTTCCTTACTCAGAGCATAGGTCAGAATAAAGTTATGAATTTCAAATTGCGAAGCAATGGAGAATATGGAGCGGCCGCCAAGCTGCACTGGCTTAAAATGAAGAATGCAAGCAAAACCACATCCTCACTAAACACTGAATTAGAGAAAACCTCAATTATCTGTGTTCATACTCGACTTCATTTTAACTGAGATAATAGATTCTCCGATTTTGCTCAACTTTTCTAAAAAGTTGAATGATGAAAAAGTAAAATGAAAATTACAATGACTAAGTTTACCCAAGACAGGTCAACAAAAGATACAGCATGTGACAAAAAAAAGAGAAGATGATTTTACATCATCCCCTCTCTTAATATCTTTAAAAAGCTTTTAAAGCTTAATAGAACACCGCTCTATTATCCTTCACTTCGTGATGTCCTTTAAGTGCTTCTAGCAAGCCAAACTGCAATGCTGACTTCTTACCTCCTGCCATCGTCTTCTTGATGAAGCTAAGACCTGTTATATCTCCAGCTGCTGCTTTGTTTAATGTCTTCACAACGAATACTCCACTGTTTCCTAAGACTGGCGCTGAGACAGAGCCATTGTCTTGACCAAATGCTGCACCCAATACTGCTGGTTCGTTACCGAGGCCTGTGATGAAGTTGTTGAGCATACTCACGCTTCTAAGTGTATCTACAGTTGCACTGTATTGTCTCGCTATAGATCCTAAGTCAGATCCCGAGATCTCACCTACTGCCTTCTTTCCTTTCAGTTCATTAAGTATAGTGAACTCTACTTGGCTTCTTACATCTGCAACGCTCATCATACCAGGAGCATTGATTTTTTCTAATCCTGCAATCACATACTTTTCTGGATAGAAAGAGATTGGGTTCGTGTATTCGTAAACTGTCTGAGAGACATCGTTTTGTTCTGTGTTGGGGTTAAACAACCACTTCACAACTTCTCTTGAAGTGTTGCTTCCTTGAAGATCTCCGATCTGGTGTCCATTGATACCAATGTTGTCAGAAGTACTAACTGATACTCTTGCGTTAGAAGCTGCTGCTGTCTTAAGATCTGAGAGGTATGGATAAGTACTGATCAACTCTAACATCTGATCATAACCTTCAGTCTGCGTCTCGTCACCTGGAAGGATCGGCGTACTTACATATGCCAGTTGATAACCTGGCTGTCTATCCAAATACTTCTGATCTTCTATATAGATAAGGTGTACTCCGATGTTCGTTTGCACCTTGTAAAGATTGCCTTCTGTTCCATCTAAGAAACAAACATCATTAAACTGCTTTACCATTCTTCCTTGCGGGAAATATCCTAAGTCTCCACCTTCAGCGCTACTACCTGGATCTTGGCTGAACTCCTCTGCTAAGTCAGCAAACTTTGATTTATTTCTCGTAAGTACAGTCTGTAGACTATCTATCAACGCATTAGCTGCATCCAATTGAGTTACGTTGCCAGGAGCAACATTTCTAAGGATGTGTCTTGCTTTAACAGAATCAGGCAACACTCTTTTATCAATAAGCTTAACAGCTTGATAGCTCGGACCTAAGGTATATGGACCGTATACTTGACCAATCTCATATGATCCTACTTTATCAGTATAGAACTCATCTAATTGAGCTGCCTTCCCATATCCAGTGCTATAGAAACCGTTGTTAGCCAATGAGAAGATAGAATCGTTTTCTGTTGTTTTAAACCTTGTGATAACATCATTCATTGAAGCCAAGAGATCAGCGCTATCTTTTGCACTTGGCACCAAGTTATAAGTCAAGAAAGTCGTCTGACGCATCTCTTCTTTCAACTCATATGTGTCCTTGTTCTTAGCGATATAGTTGCTGATGTCAGCATCACTTACAGCCAAATCTCCAGCTGGGATATTGTCAAATGGTATCTTAACTACTGCCATATCCACACTACCATTCTCCTCATTGTATCCGCTTTCTGCAAGCCAGTTAGGCGTATAGATCGCCTTCTGAGCCAAAGTGCTGATCTTAGATTGAAGTTGTTCTTTCTTGATTTGCTTCTCTTGCTCACTCCAGAACATCGCACGCTGAGGATCGATCTGATCTCCACTCTCCAAGATATTCTTGAATTGCTGCAATGTATTAACATCAAGTTGTCCAGTACGTGTCGCAAAGTTGCTTCTTACAACAGGGCTCATGTTTGCGCCAAACTGAAGATCCATTAATTCTTCTCTACCTACGGACATACCAAGAGCGTCTGCTTCTTGGTTTACGATACCGTTCTCGATATAGTAGTTCCAGAGTACATCTCTCTTTGCATTAGGGTCTTGTACGTTACCGAACAAGAACTCATTAGAGCGATTAAAGTCAGCTTGACTTACTTTTTGACCGCCGACTATACCTATTGGTGTGCCTGCGTTAGCGCCTCCCATGCCACCGCCACCTGGGCCCATCGCATCCATGAGAATAAATGATGCCGTAGCCAGTGCTATGATGATAAACACCAACCACATGTTATTTCTTATCTTTCCTATTAAGGCCATAGTTCTTTACGTTATGATTTTATTGGGTCTTTCCCTCTCGAAAAAGATGCGCAAAGGTACATCTTTCGCTGCTTTTATCAAATGGGGTTGTGTCGTTTATATATCTACCCTTAATTGACGTGGGCTTTCGCCAAATACTCTTTAGCGAGTGGGCAGAAGTTATTCTGATTTAGCCTTAAAGTATGCCTCATAAAGCGCTTCCAACTGCTCATAAAACTCCTCACCATAATTACGGATCAGCGCATCTTTGGCAAATCTAAATACTGGCATCTTCATCTCTTCTCCTAAGCTACAAGCCGCTTTGCAGATCTCCCACTCATCATAGTTGAGTGCTTCAAACTTACTGCTCGCGTTTTCACTTACTCGGACGGGGTAGAGATGGCATGAGATAGGTTTTTTAAAGTCAGTCAATCCTTCCTCCCAAGCTTGTTCAAATACGCATCTCGCAATACCCTTATCATCTTTGGCAAGGTATACGCATGAACCATCCTTATGCAAGGGCGTGACTTCACTACTGCAGTACTGCTCATATTTGGATTGGCCTTGATCGGCTATGATGGCCCTTGATTCTACTGACAGTCGTGGAAGAATAATATCCTTGATAGAATCCATGGCCTCTATCTCTTCTTCAGTAACTGGCGCACCAAAGTCTCCTTCCCAGCAGCAAGCTCCTTTGCACTTGTCAAGGTTGCACATGAACTGAGTTGTGAATAGTTCTGAGCTTACTATTTTACCTTCGACGATGTACATTGTTTCTTCTGTATCTTATGGATGGCTAATTTATGTAACTCTCGTTAAAGTGATAGCGAATTGCTCCATCGGTGCTATGACAATTTCACTTTATTCGCTATTAATTTAGACCTAAGCCACTGTATAATCTCTAATGTGATTCCTTACACATTCTAATCTTTCAACTTTTTAAAGAACGCAGTAAAGTCTGGGCTTAGTCCAGACCATATGTCTGGGATACATGTGACGAAGAGAACCACTCGCGGGTGTTGAGCAAAATCAAGAACGAACGACTTTTGCATTAGCAAAATGAAAGTCTGGGAGACTTTCAAGAGAGAACCTTAAAACTCAAACTCTTCATGAAGCTGAGATTATCGTCCTTCCATTTTTTAAGGGAAGGAATGAGGATGGGTTTGTCTTGTCCATTCTTGGCTGTCTATATACTCCAGAGCAGCCCACTTGTAAATGAAAGATGTCAGTTTTGATCTATTAGGATGAAATAGCCATCTGAAAAGAACAAGCTCAACAGTTGACATCCAAAAGACAAAGAATACCATCTAACTAAACTTTGCAAAAGACATGTCGTTACATGACTAATACGAAAGCAAATTGACTGTATCTAAGACCAGATATATGCGTCTTAATTTAAATATCAAGATAATTGAGAATTTTTGTGCTCGTAAGCTTAATTTCGCAGGACTTTATTAAACAACAGAACCCCGTCGATATCCATGGACATGTTAAAAGAAAAATTCAGAATAAAAGCATCAGCTATTGCTAAAGAAGTAAAGGCACTTGTTAAGGAACACGGCGCTAAAAAAGCTGACGAAGTCTCATTGAAGCAAATATTTGGTGGCATGCGAGGTGTCAAGAGTATGATCTGGGAGACTTCTAACCTTGATGCAGTTGAGGGCATAAGATTTCGTGGATATTCGATACCAGAACTTAGAAAGTTACTTCCTGCAAGAAAGGGAGATGATCAGCCGCTTCCAGAAGCGTTGTTCTGGTTGATGTTAGTTGATGAGATCCCTTCACAAGAAGAGGTGGACTGGTTGAGTGACGAGTGGGAGAAAAGAGCAGAAGTGCCAGCGCATACTTACGCTGTCCTTGATGCCCTACCTAATCATACACACCCGATGTCACAGTTCAGTGCTGCGATTGTGTCTATGGAAAGCGAAAGTGTATTCTCTAAGAGATATGCTGAGGGCATGAGCAAGTACGACTATTGGGATGCGACATATGAAGATGCGATGAACCTTATCGCCAAACTTCCTCGTGTTGCTGCTTATATATATAGAAAGACATTTCACGATAACAAACACATCGAACCAGATCTTAGTTTAGACTGGGCAGGCAACTTTGCTCACATGTTGGGCATCTCAGGAGATGAATTCAAGAGTCTGATGAGATTGTATCTGACGATACATGCAGATCACGAAGGCGGTAATGCATCAGCACATACTGTTCACTTGGTAGGATCAACATTGAGTAGTGCGTATATGTCATTTGCTGGAGGGATGAATTCTCTTGCAGGACCATTGCATGGATTGGCTAATCAAGAAGTGATCAAGTTTATCTTTGAGATGCTTGAAGAGTTAGGTACTGATGATCCAAGCAAAGAGGATATCGCAGCTTATGTTCAGAAGACACTGGACGGCGGCAAGGTCATACCAGGT
>CALIHL010000055.1 GCA_938022935.1 uncultured Saprospiraceae bacterium | reverse complement strand
CGCTTCCGAAGTCAGTGAGGATATCCAGAGTCGCTCTACTGTTCCTTTATACTTTGCTTCCTTGATCACCCATCTCTGGATGAGCTCCCCCTCTGTCCCGGCATCCCCACAGTTGATCACAACGGATGCTTTCTTGAAGAGACCCTTGATGACCTTAAACTGCTTCTTGACGCCACTGTCACTCATCAACTTAGTCTTAAAGTGTTCAGGCAGCATCGGTAAGGTGCGAAGATCCCAGCGCTTCCAGTGGACTTCGTAGTCTTGTGGAGGCAGCAAGGTGCAGAAGTGACCAAATGTCCAAGTGACTTGATAGCCATTGCCCTCATAGTAGCCATCCTTACGAGCAGTAGCCCCTATCACATAGGCTATCTCCTTGGCTACACTTGGTTTTTCTGCTATACAGACTTTCACTTATCAATTATGGGTATTGAAACCCTAAAGGTAATTATTAGCGCTCTTCGAGGGTACTCAAGAGCAAGACATTGATTGATGTCAGTAATAGATTAAGCACTATCAATGAGGGGGCCAGAATAATGGTCGATAGTACAATCACATATACCCGTCATGGGATCTTAAGAGCAGATCAATGTGGTTAGTATGTAGACGTACAATCTATACATCAGAATCTAAAACACAATACGCATATAGCATTTTGGCCGTTTCATTGACCAACTGTTTCTTTTCAAAGTCTGTCCCCAAGTGATGAATGTATAATCCAATATTCTCACCTGAACTATGGATGAGCTTTGCCTTTACAGGAATATTATCAATAGGGCAAAATTTTGATATCCTTTCCAGGTATTCATAGAGTAACTCTATTTCTGTATGCCGGATCTTTTCAGATAGATCCAGTATGTCTGGCTCAGTAAACTGGAGTGAATGAAAAACCTTATAAAACGGATCGGAGAGCTTATCTGATAAAATAGAATTCTCTAACAATTTGCTCATCGTAGGTAGTATGTCATTGCTACTTTGAAGAGCTTCTAATATGATGGGAAATTTTTGGAAGGTATGCTTGTGGTATTCTGCATTCCACTCTTGTATCAACTCCAAAATCAAGACCTTCTTATTGCCAAAATAGTTATAGAAGCTTCCTATAGGAACTTTAGCCTCAGCGGCTATCATATTAGAAGTAATCGTATAATAACCTGATCGGGCAAATAACTTTCGGGCCGCAACCTTGATCTTCTTTTTGGTGGCGATACTTCTCTTCTGTCTTGGTTGCGATACTGTCTTCACTGCCATATTGTTTTAAGTATATGCGTATTCTTAAAGTTAAAATCACTACTCAAGAGACTAAGATAGAGCAATACAGAACCAAAATATGAATAATTACTCATTTAGTTATAAAATATGAGTAATTACTCGTATTGTTGATTATTGATTCACTCCTCTTATTCATTAGCAATGAAAAAATTCTTAAAATACTCTGGCCTCTTAGTCCTCTCATTCTTTCTTATTGGTATCATATGGTGGTACGTTTCTGACTATCAAGTCTATGAAAATAGAGCACAAAAACCCTTAGAAGAATATGTCGATTTAGAAGTTGACTTTCAAAAACTATTTCAGCTTGCCAAAGATGGTGAGACAATTTCCTTACCACCAGGACATTTCAAATTCACCAAAGCACTCATTTTAGACGGCAGAAATAACGTAACGATAAAAGGAGCAGGTATCGACAAGACTGTATTATCCTTTAGAGGTCAGACCGAAGGAGCTGAAGGCATCAGAGTGGCCAATGGTCACAATATCACACTAGAAGGATTTACTATCCAAGATGCCATCGGAGATAATATAAAAGCTATCTACATTGACACACTTACTTTTCGTTCACTAAAAACAGAATGGACCGATGTCCCTAACACTTCTTTAGGTGCTTATGGCTTGTATCCGGTTATCTGTAAAAATGTTCTAATAGAGAACTGTATCGCGCTTAGAGGATCAGACTCGGGCCTATATGTGGGTCAATCAGAAAACGTTGTTATTAGAAATAACAAAGCCTATGAAAATGTATGTGGCATCAATGTCGAAAACTCTGGGAATGTCGACATATACGACAATGAATGTTTTCACAATACTTCAGGCATCACTGCTTTGGACATACCAGGACTGACAAGAAACTTGGATGATGTACGCATACACAACAACAAGATATATGAAAACACTCTTTATAACTTTGCCCCTGCCGGAAATGTAGCCGCTTCAACTATTCCGGGAACAGGCATTACAGTTTGGGCTGGGAAGAACGTAGATATTTCTGAAAATGAGATTACCGATAATCCATTCCCAATTATGATGTACAGCTTCTTGGGCTCTCATTATATTACAAAAGACAAACCTTATGTTCCTATAGCAGCAAGTGAACAAGCCAGAATGAAAGTAGGGATCGAGGAAGAAACAAGTTTAAGAGAAGATGCTATCAATGCAGAATTTGAAAAAGACAAAACTTATAATCCTTATACAGTTGATGTTTCCTTTAGAAACAATACTTGGTCTTTCGGAAGCTTTCGCAAAAAACTGCAAAGTAAAGATGGCAGGATGGTCACGTTAGGAACATTAGGCAAGGATGCTCACATATGGTATGATGGCGTAGCTAATCCCGATGGACAGACATTCTGCTCCAATGAAAGTGACGACTTTACGATCGCTCATCTGGATGTCTTGCATGACTACAATGATTTAGAATTAAAAACGGCATCCGATGCATGTTCAACAATAGGCACTAATTCTACTACTTCTATCAATTAGTTAAGATGAAAATGAAATCATCATTTTTCAGTTTCCTTCTCTTCGCTTGCGCTGTTTGCCTTTTTAATTGCAAACCTAAAGCGACTGCACCTGCCACTTCAGCAGCAACGGATGTTAATGCGGCAAGAGACCTGCTACAAAAACAATCATCTGGAAAATCTGCAGATATTGGAAAGGAGAAGCTATCAGACTACGACTTCTTTGTGGGCACACTTAAAGACTTGACTCCAGCTGAGGATGTGATCCCATATGATCTCAACACACCCTTGTTTTCAGACTATACCCATAAGATGAGATTTTTCAAGTTACCAGAAGGAGCAACTATAGCATACCGAGAAAAAGAAGTATTGGACTTTCCAGTTGGCACCTACATCATCAAGAACTTCTATTATAAAAACGATGAGACACGTCCAGAGGCGGGCCGTCGGATAATGGAAACACGTTTACTTCTAAGAGAAGACGATGGATGGAAGACGCTACCATCGTACGTGTGGGATGACGAACAAACAGAAGCTTACCTCACTGTGGAGGGAGCAACTAAAGATGTAGCATGGATCAATGAAGAAGGCAAAAAAATGGAGGTAGCTTATAGCGTTCCTTCTCAAGTGCTATGCAAAAGCTGTCACGTCAATAACAATCAACTCACACCTATAGGGCCTAAAGCGCGACAGCTCAATCGAGATTTTGCTTTCGCTTCAGGCACCAAGAATCAACTCACTCACTATGCAGATCTGGGCCTATTAAAAAATATGTCTGATATCTCTTCCGTAAAAAGATCACCAATATGGGACGATCCCTCAACCGGCAACTTACACAGCAGAGCACTGGCCTACTTAGATATGAACTGTGGACATTGCCACAGCAAAGGAGGTCCAGGTAACACTTCTGCTCTACACTTGACAGAGTTTGAAACCAATGAGTTCAACTTAGGTATTGATAAGCACCCGATAGCCGCAGGTAAAGGAACTGGTGGCAGGCCTTATGATATAGTGAAAGGGAGTGCCGATAACTCGATCATGGTCTATCGCATGGCAAGCCACGATCCCAGTGAGATGATGCCCGAAGTGGGTCG
>CALIHL010000054.1 GCA_938022935.1 uncultured Saprospiraceae bacterium | reverse complement strand
AAGGAGGTGGAATATTTCCTTTAGACGGGTCCATTATAAGTTTCCATTTTCAGATTCTGAAGAAACTTGATTGGTTGCTGTTCCATCTGGACTGACATTAATAATCACACCTTTTCTAAGGCGAGGATAACCTGTATTATCTATGTTCTTTTCTGAGTTGTTTTTTACTCCTTTACTCCCAATAGATATTGTAGCCCCATTTTCGACTAGAGGGTATTTTTTAAACAAGCCACCACGAGTACCTTGAGTACCACCTCCGGCATATTCTACAAGTACACCTTTTTTGTCGGCATCATACCCAAATCCTCCAGCATACTTATCGATGTACCATTTGGCATTCTTACCCTTGTCATACAATACACCAATTTTGTCACTTCCTGATTGAGATCTAGCTTTAGTATTAGCCAAATTTATATACACTACATTCTCATTCTTTGGAAGCACTACAACATCTCCAGGTTTGATAATATAATTGAACTTGGAGTTCCTATTGGACAATGCTGCATTAAGATCTGTTACTAATTTAAAATACACTATTGAAGAATCATCATCCAATGATTCTTTTTCTCTCATTACATAGGCTCCAGATATAAAAGCTTCATTAGTCAAACCACCAGACCTTTCAATCAAACTAACCAGTCTTTCGCTATCAGAAACAAGTGCGTATTTACCCGGGGTTTTAACTTCGCCTTCTATCTCAACAAAATTTTGCAATTCAAATTCTGACACATTTCTAATTACAATCTCATCAAATGGTTCTAATTGAAAATCGTTTGGACCATTAACAATATTGTAATCATCATCTACTTCTATTTCTATTGACTCAGTATTGGATTTTCCACTTTGATCTATATTCAATCTAAATATCTGTATCTTCTGTGATGCCTCTTGCTTTAATCCCCCACCCAATACAATTACGTCTTTCAATCTTAACGAAGATGCATACTGAATCTTGCGCGGAGACCGGACTGACCCAGTTATATTCACAGTGCTAACATCAGTATATCTAGAATTCTGAAGTACGACAACCTCATCCCAAGGCTGCAGTTCTTTGTTTTCTGAACCGGTTACATTTTGTAATGCTTTTCTAAAATTGACTTCTACGTACTCTTTATCATTTTTATTGGAAGGATTGGATCGGATAATGTATCCGATATCTGCTGCCTCTGTATCTAATCCACCTGCAAGAGATAAGGCTTGATTCAATTTAACTTGAGCATTATTATCAAAAGGGTAATTAATTTCTTTTCTAACAGCACCTTTAACTGATATAGTCGACTTATCAACATACAAGCCCAGTTCGTTTACTACTATCCTATCTTGTTCTTGTACAATTAGATCAATATTAGAGCCTACACTTTTCAAAATATCATCAATATTGATTTCTAACAGGCGAAAAGTGCTATCAGGATTCATTCTTATCAGATAAGCCAAATCAGTACGGGCCTCTCGATTTAAACGAGCCTTTTTAATAAGATCACTAATGCGACTATTATCACTAATTGCAAATTCTCCTTCAACCTGAACAGCTCCCTCAACAAATGCTGAGTTTTCAACATGGTCGCTTAGGCTCTTCACCTCAATCACATCTCCATTTTGTAATTGAAGATCTTGCCCTTGCCTTAACAAAGCACTGTAGTCACTGTCGATGACAACTAGTCCTTTGCCATTGTATCTTTTTATTTGGACTACTTCAAGCGCTGCTTCAGACATCGGACCTCCTGCATAATTCATCAAAGCTTTAAGTCCTTCTTGCTCGGTCAGTTCGTACATCATCGGTCTCTTTACAGCTCCTTTTAAAGTAACTAACTTTCGAGCGATTGGGACTTGAATGATTGAATTGTCATCTAAATATAAATCAAACTGTGCGGATGGATTGTTGAGCAGTTGATAGAGATCCATGGTTCTTTGTGTAGAACCATCATTGATGATTATATTTCTTACGCTTCCATTTATAGATGGACCCTTAGCAGCAACTAATGCATTAAAAGCATTGTTAGTTCCTTCAAAAGTAAATGTCCCAGGTTGATTAACTTCTCCAAATACGTTGACAGTAACCACTCTTGGCTTTATGATGCTCGCGGCAAATTGATCATCTTTAAATCGGTAGTAGTTTGAGTACCTTCTTTTTAACAACTCTCTTGCTTGGGACCATTTTACTCCTTTCAAGAAAACCTTTGGCAGCGCTTCAGGTGCAACATAACCTTCGACATCCACGACGAGTTTAGCATCCAATTGAGATAAACCAAATATCGAGACTGCAATCTCATCGCTTGCACCAACTACATAATTGTCAGGGACCTTTACTATACTACCGGGCTTATAGAAGCTAAGGCTATCGCTACGAAACATGTCATGCCCATAGATGCCTGAAGATGGCTTTATATTATTAAGAATAGTATCCAAAGATCGGACGATAGAGTCCAATACCTCTAAGTCAAGAGAATCAGTGATATTGATATCAATATTTCCTAGTATGGATGATTGGGTTGTAGTGGATTCTTCAGTTTGGTCTTCTGTCGTAACCTCTTGTCCAATCAAATATTGACCACATGCGATAAATAGAAAAACAACTAGAAAGGTATACTTCATTGATGATAACTTAGAACAGATAGCCGTTTATAAAGCATTTTAATTCGAACCACAAAGGTAGGCAATATTGGTAATTTTACTTCTGGTTAACCTTTAAGTGTTGTTTGTTTACTTACAAAAGCCTCCTTATACACCTGCTTTACTCCTTCCATAAGCGTTATTCTGGGTTTCCATCCCAACTTTTCAAGCTTACTGCTATCCATAATTTTTCGAGGTGTTCCGTCCGGTTTTGTTAAGTCATGTTCTATAACACCCTGATAATCAACAATTTCTTTTACTAAAAGAGCAAGATCAAGGATCGATATTTCATCGCCGCTTCCCACGTTGATGAAGTCTTGTTCATCATAATTATTCATAAGAAAAAAACAGGCGTCTGCTAAATCATCAACATGAAGAAACTCTCTTAACGGTTTACCTGTACCCCATATAACTACTTTTTCATTATTGTTCATCTTTGCTTCGTGAAACTTCCGTAGTAAGGCAGGTAACACGTGTGAGGTTTGAAGATCGTAGTTATCATTGGGCCCATACAAATTTGTCGGCATCACTGATATGAAGTTTGATCCATATTGATTGCGATAAGCTTCGCACATCTTGACACCGGCTATCTTAGCAACGGCGTATGGCTCGTTGGTAGGCTCTAACAAACCTGTAAGAAGACTATCTTCTTTTAGTGGTTGAGGGGCCAGCTTTGGATAGATACATGACGAACTCAAGAACATGAGCTTCTTAACATTATGTAGATATGATTGGTGTATGACATTGTTCTGTATCATCAAGTTATCATACAAAAACTCACCTCGATAAGTATTGTTAGCTTGGATGCCTCCGACTTTGGCCGCCGCCAAAAAAACATATTCTGGTTTCTCTGCTTCATAAAAACTTGCGACGTCAGCTTGATTTCGAAGGTCTAATTCAGTTGATGTCCTAAAAACAAAATTATTAAAACCCTCCTTTTTTAATCTTCTATGAATGGCAGAACCAACCATACCTCTGTGTCCTGCGATATAAATTTTACTATCCTTATCAAGCATATCATTCATACTTATTCTTGACATTATATCCTGCTTTCAACAACATGCTATCCTTACTGGCAGCCTCTAAGTCGTTAAGTACCATTTCTGAAATCATTTCTTTAAGGGAGTAGGTAGGTTTCCACCCTAGTTTCATTTCTGCCTTTGTACCATCACCAATCAATTGCTCAACTTCTGTAGGTCGGAAATATTTTGGGTCTACAGATAGAATTTCTTTTCCACTTTCAACTTGATATGCTGGGTTTGAACAACTAACGATATGTGCTATTTCATTGATTCCTGAGCCTTTAAACTTTATCACCATCCCGGCTACCTCAAAGGCCATCGTCACAAAGTCCCGAACAGTCGTAGTTACTCCCGTCGCGATGACATAGTCCTCAGCTTTGTCTTGCTGAAGCATCAACCACATCGCATCGACATAATCTTTAGCGTGTCCCCAATCGCGCTGAGCATCCATATTGCCCAAGTAGAACTTATCTTGTAAACCCAATGCTATCTTAGCAACCGCACGAGTGATTTTTCTAGTAACAAAGGTCTCACCTCTGAGTGGGCTTTCATGGTTAAATAGGATGCCGTTACAAGCATACATGTTATAAGCCTCTCGGTAATTAACTGTTATCCAATAAGCATACATCTTAGCGACAGCGTACGGAGAACGAGGGTAGAATGGAGTTGTCTCAGATTGTGGCACTTCCTGGACTAAACCATAAAGTTCCGATGTTGATGCTTGATAGAACTTACACTTCTCAGTAAAACCAAGCAGTCTAATTGCTTCCAACAACCTTAGTGTACCAAGAGCATCAACATCTGCAGTGTACTCTGGACTATCAAAGCTTACTTTGACATGAGACATGGCACCCAGGTTGTATATCTCATCAGGTTGTACTTCTTGTATTATTCTGACAAGGTTTGTAGGATCAGTAAGGTCACCATAGTGTAAATGAAACCTTAAGTCTTCCTCATGCGGATCTTGATAGAGATGATCTATTCTAGCAGTATTAAACATCGATGACCTACGTTTAATCCCATGCACTTCATATCCTTTACCAAGTAGCAATTCTGACAAATACGCCCCATCTTGGCCAGTAACACCAGTTATCAATGCTTTTTTCATACGTTAAAAGCTGTAATAAATCATCAAAGATAGATTCTATAGATGATATAATGCTTCTTTCTAATGTATGCCTAATAGTTACATGAAATAGAAGAATAGTTAGCTTTGTCCGACAATCCAAAACATGAAAGGAATCATTCTAGCAGGAGGCTCTGGAACGAGACTCTACCCTATCACTAAGGCTATATCAAAGCAACTCATGCCGATATATGATAAGCCGATGATTTACTACCCTCTTTCCATCTTGATGCTTTCAGGTATTAGAGAGGTACTGATCATCACCACTCCGGAAGACAGTGCTTCTTTTCAAAGACTTCTTGGAGATGGAACTGACCTAGGATGCTCTTTCACTTATGCCGTTCAAAAAGTACCCAATGGTCTTGCACAAGCCTTTGTTATTGGTGAAGAATTCATTGGAGACGATAGTGTGGCACTGATCTTAGGGGATAATATATTTTATGGGTCAGGCTTAAGTAGCCTACTTCAAACCAGTGCAGAGCTTCAAGAAGGAGCGCAAGTGTTTGCTTATCCTGTTCATGACCCTGAACGATATGGTGTTGTAGCATTTGACGAAAGTCAAAAGGCCATCTCGCTTGAGGAAAAACCAAAGAAGCCTAAATCTAACTACGCTGTACCAGGGCTTTACTATTATGACAATAATGTGGTCAAATATGCCAAAGAGCTTAAACCTTCCACCAGAGGAGAATACGAAATAACCGATCTCAATAAAGTCTACCTTTCTAATGGAAACCTCAAGGTAGGCATCATGCAGAGAGGAACGGTTTGGCTGGATACTGGCACGTTTGACTCACTTTCTGATGCTTCAGAATACGTCAGAGTGATCGAAAAGAGACAAGATTACAAAATAGGCTGTATAGAAGAAGTCGCGTATCGTATGGGGTACATCAATAATGAACAGTTAATGGCACTGGCTAAACCACTCGAAAAGAGTGGGTATGGTGCATATTTGCAAAGACTAATTGGATAAATCCGCAAGAAGTTAGAAACCTTTATCTGAATCGAAAAACATGGATAGTTAAATATGAGCGATCGAAAAAAAATCATAGTCACAGGAGGAGCGGGGTTCATAGGATCACACCTAGTTAGATTAATGGTGAATAAGTATCCTCACTATGAAATCATCAACCTCGACAAACTCACATATGCCGGTAACTTAGCTAACTTACAAGACATTGAGTCTTCTACAAACTACAGATTTGTAAAGAAGGATATTGTTGACTTCGAGGATATTAAAAGTTTCTTTTTAGAAGAGCAGCCGGATGGCATAATTCACCTTGCGGCAGAATCTCATGTAGATAGGTCTATCACAGATCCGCTATCGTTTATTAACACCAATCTTGTCGGTACTGCTAATCTTCTTTTAGCTGCGCGTGATTGCTGGAAGGAAGATTATAAGGGAAAGCTTTTTTATCATGTTTCTACGGATGAGGTATTTGGTTCACTCGATCTTGGGGAAGAAACTTTCTTTGATGAACAAACTGCCTATGATCCAAAGAGCCCGTACTCAGCCTCTAAGGCAGGATCAGATCACTTAGTTCGGGCGTTTCACCATACTTATGGGCTACCAATTGTGATCTCTAATTGCTCTAACAATTATGGAGCTTACCAATTTCCAGAAAAGTTGATACCGCTCTTTATCAATAACATACTGCAAGAAAAACCACTGCCAGTATACGGAGAGGGCATCAATGTCCGAGACTGGTTATATGTAGAAGATCATGCATCTGCTATCGATACGATCTTCCATAAGGGTACAAATGGTAAAACATACGCTATCGGTGGTCATAATGAATGGCGCAACATTGATCTGATCAAGCTACTTTGTGAACTGATGGATGAAAAGTTAGAGCGAGCTCCTAAGTCAAGCGAACAATTGATCACCTATGTCACAGATCGTGCTGGTCATGATATGAGATATGCTATAGACGCCTCTTTTATAGAAAAAGAGCTAAGGTGGAAGCCATCTATCCAGTTTAGAGAAGGGTTAAGTAAGACTATTGATTGGTATCTGAGCAATAAAGAATGGTTGGCTTCTGTAACGAGCGGAGCTTACATGAAATACTACGAAGACCACTACGCCAATCGATAATTATAGAAGCATCCTTTCTGGTGGTTTTGACGTCCATCACTTTTGTGTACATTTGCCGCACAATTGACTTAATCTAAGTCACTAACCACTAAAAATAAGCATGATGAATGTCGCTAAATCTTCAGGAAAACTAGGTATTCTGGTCCCTGGTATGGGTGCTGTCGGTACAACATTGATAGCTGGTGTATATGCCATTAACAAAGGGATGTCTAAGCCGATCGGTTCGCTTACGCAAATGGGTCGAATCAGATTAGGCAAAAGGGATATGGATAACAAGCCATTGATAAAGGATGTAGTGGATATTCATGCGTTGCAGGATGTAGTTTTTGGTGGATGGGATGTATTTGCTGATAACGTATATGAGTCAGCCGTTCATGCTGAAGTCATCGATAAAACCATGCTAGATGAGCTCAAGCCAGAACTTGAGCAAATCAAGCCAATGAAGGCGGTGTTTGACAAGAGTTATGCTAAACGCTTAGAAGGAACACATATCAAGCAAGGAGAAACCAAGATGGACTTAGCAGAGGCTTTGATGGAAGATATTCGTCAGTTTAAAGAGACCAATGGCTGCGATCGCATGGTCATGATCTGGTGCGGGTCTACGGAGATATACATAGAAGAGGGAGATGTTCATCAGTCCGTAACTGCTCTTGAAGAAGGTCTTAGGACCAACCATAAGGATATCCCACCAAGCATGATATACACATATGCTGCGGTGAAGATGGGTATCCCTTATGCGAACGGTGCGCCTAACCTGTCATGTGATATACCTGCTATCCTTGAGCTTGCGGAGCAAACTCAGACGCCAGTTGCTGGAAAGGACTTTAAAACAGGTCAGACTTTGATGAAAACCATTTTAGCTCCAGGCCTAAAATGCAGAGCTTTAGGTATCAACGGATGGTTTTCAACTAATATATTAGGAAACAGAGATGGTGAGGTGCTTGATGATCCTGACAACTTCAAAACAAAAGAGATCTCAAAGCTTTCTGTGCTTGAACAGATCTTAGAACCTGAGAAGAATCCAGACTTATACAAAGACTTATATCACAAAGTAAGAATCAATTACTACCCTCCTCGCGGAGATAATAAAGAAGGTTGGGATAACATCGACATCTTTGGATGGATGAACTACCCGATGCAGATCAAGATTGACTTCTTGTGTAAGGATTCTATCCTCGCTGCTCCTCTAGCTTTGGACCTTGTATTATTTCTTGATCTAGCAAAAAGAGCAGGTATGAGTGGTATCCAAGAGTGGTTGTCATTCTATCTTAAGTCACCACAAGCACCAAAAGGCGTTACTCCGATGCATGATATCTTCAAGCAGCAGATCAAACTTGAGAATACAATAAGATATATCGGTGGTGAGGAGTTGATTACTCATTTGGGCCAGGATTATTAGAGGATTATCTCAACAATCTATACTCAAAATTGAGTATTTTGATAAGCTTGAGTCAGATTAAGATAGATACGTTCTAACAATAAAGTCTATTTCGTTAGTTTTACTCGACTGACGAAAACTACCTGTGAAATTCTGCCTTTCAATTGCTTTTATATTAATGTCTGTCATATTGTCCGCTCAATGTGAGACCTATGAATATGACAATATATTTGATGCAAGTTGGTTGTCTTGTGAGACTGCAGAGCATCCAGCTCTGGATAGTGCCCAGCATTGGATCCAGTATGATTTAGGTAGTATAAGGAATCTTGGAGCAACCCACTTTTGGAATTATAATATAACAGACAGCACTCATCTTGGAGTCAAGGAAATTAACATCTATACTTCAATAAATAATAATTCATGGGAGCTAATTGCAAAAGATACTCTTGAAGAGGCATCAGGACTTTTATCATACAACGGTGAACCCGGTCCTGATCTCAGCTCAGTAACCGCAAGTCACATACTTATCGCTGTAACAAATAATCATGGAGGTCAATGCTCAGGGTTGAGTGAAGTGAAGTTAGAATTTGGAGATAGCCATTGTAACTCTCTAGAGATAGAAGTCGAGATTACAAAAACAAACTGTAATAATTCATTTCTGGCCAGCGCAAATATTACTGCAACTGGAGAAGATGATAGTTCATACAATTATTTTTGGTCGAATGGCCAAGACTCTTCATTTGTGGATAGTTTGCAAGCTGGGGTTTATCATATTCTCGTTATAGATGATCAAAACTGTTCAAAAGTTTTTGATATTATAATTGATAGCGTACAGACAGACACCTCAATCTTTGATTCAAATGATATAAAAAGTGGTACCTATTTCTATGATACTTTACACTCATCAGGACGCCTCATTACCTCTTCGTCAGTTAATTTTCTTTTTTCTGAAGAAACAATACTTCAAGAAGGTTTTACCATTGAAAACGGGGGGGTGCTTTGTATCAATCTATTAGATTGTCAAACAGATTCAACAAGCACGTGGAGCACATTGAAAAATCTAACTTTAGGGATACCCGTAAATACTCATAGAGGTTTCATTGGTTTAGGTAATACTAAGTATGTTATTGTAACCTCGAGCCATGAAGATTCATCAGAACTTAGTATTAATACTCTTAATGGGGAAGGTAATTTAGATGAACTATCAGCTGCAAGATTTTTATCTCAATCTACGTTAGGATATGATCATTCTATGATTTCTGAAGTTAGCGAGTTAGGAATAGAAGAGTGGATGAATCATCAATTTAGAACCACTAGTGAAAGTTATTTTAATCACTTTACACATAATATCCGAAGGGGGCAAACTCGAATCAAATACTTTGAAGATTTCCATAGAACATGGTGGCATAATACATTAAGTGGTAATGAATATCTTAGAGAGCGAGTTGCTTTTGCACTTAGTCAAATCTTTGTAATCTCAAGCAAGAGTTTTCTTCTCAACTATGGCGATGGATTGACTTCATACTATGATCTACTTTCAAACAACGCATTCGGAAACTATCGAGATCTATTATCAGAAGTGACCATGCATCCTATGATGGGCTTTTATCTAAGCCACCTAAACAATGCTAAAACTGACGCTACACTAAATCGGTTTCCTGACGAAAACTATGCTCGAGAAGTTTTACAACTATTTTCAATAGGATTGTACGAATTGAATATCGATGGGACTCGAAAAAAAGACTCACAAAACCAAAATATACCTACTTATACTAACGAGGATATTATCGAATTCGCCAAGGTGTTCACTGGTTTAGGCTTTAACAATCGTGATTTTGGAACTCCAGGAAATCAACGGTTATTGCCTTATACTATGCCCATGCAAATGAATGAGGAGCACCATGAGCAAGGCGTAAAACATCTCTTAAATGGTGACTCCATTGTCTCTGGTCAACTAGGAATAAAAGATATCAACGACGCCATCGACAACATATTTAATCACCCTAATGTAGGTCCTTTTATTTCTATTAGACTAATTCAAAGATTAGTCAAATCCGAACCATCTCCAGAATATATTCAAAGAGTAGCAGAAGTATTTAATGACAATGGAAGTGGAGTTAGAGGCGATCTGAAGGCAGTAGTGAAGGCCATTCTTTTAGACAACGAAGCTAGAAACTGCGAATTTTTAGATGATCCAACTCATGGCATGTTAAGAGAACCCTTGCCACGAATTATTCATTTATTGAAAGCATTTGGGATATCAAATACAACTAACAACTTTTATGCCTTGGGTACGCATATAGAAGACTTGACTCATCAAGCACCACTTCGTGCGCCAAGTGTTTTTAACTTTTATCAGCCTGATCATACGGCTCCAGGAGTACTTAGTGATTCTATGGTTAGGTCTCCAGAGTTTGCAATCCTTGACTCATACTCTTCCATTGGTTATCTCAATTTAGTAGACTCGATAAGTGCTAACATCGGTGTTTTAGATGTTGAAGAAGGATTAGCAACACTTGACTTTAGCGAAGAGTTAGCAGCTGCGTCCGACGCGAATTCTCTTATTAATATTTTAGATAAAAAACTGACTTACGGTCACTTGTCAGAACGAACCAAAAATATAATGGAAGAGTCCATAAACTTAGTTGGAGCAGATCCCGCTGACAGAGTTAGAATGGCCATTTACATCATCGCCAACTCCCCTGACTATACAATATTGAGATAACATGAATAGAAGAAAATTTATACATGACTCAGGATGTGCAGCTATAGGTGGATCGACACTATTATCATCTATAATGAATCTGAGTGCGCTTAATGCAAGTGCCGGCTATCACAATACTTCGGACTTTAAGGCATTGGTTTGTATTCTCCTTGCCGGAGGAAATGATTCCTTTAATATGTTGATACCAAAAGGTTCCTCTGAATATCAGGAGTACCAAACAGTCAGAGGTGGTTTGGCTATACCTAACAATGACATCCTAAGTCTTAATAATGGAACTAATAACAATCGCGAATTAGGTTTGCATCCTGTAATGTCAAATGTTAAAAATATCTATAATATTGGTGATGCAGCATTTATTTCAAATGTTGGCTCTCTAGTAGAGCCAGTTAATCTAAATCAATATCAGAATGCTTCAAAAAAACTGCCTCTTGGTTTATTCTCGCACGTAGATGAGATAGCTCATTGGCAAACATCCATACCCCAAGAACGAGGTTCTATTGGTTGGGGAGGAAGAATGGCTGATCTCCTTAATAGTGTAAATACTAATCAGAATATCTCAATGAGTATTTCACTATCTGGAGGTAATCTTTTACAAACTGGAGATATAACCCGCCCCTTTACACTCACGGCTAATGGAGCAGTAGGTGTTAATGGCTATAATGGTATGAGCACCTTTGATCAAATTAGAACGAATGCCCTCGATAGCCTACTTGGCGGACACCATGCTAATTTGTTTGAGCGGACATACAAAGAGATTGTAAAAAACTCTAATGATGCTAATCTCAATTATGATAGCGCTGTTGCAAATACTCCTCCTTTACAGACTTCATTCAGCTCCAACAATGCAACTTCTCAAGAGCTAAAAGTGGTAGCTGAAACAATCGCTGCTCGTGAAGGGCTCCAAATGTCAAGACAAATATTCTTTATTACTATTGGAGGCTGGGATCATCATGACGAAGTATTGAACAGTCAAGCCAGCAAGCTTAATAAGCTTGACACAGCTCTATCAGAATTCTATTCTGCTTTGGCAGAACTTAATGTGAAAGAAGATGTAACAACTTTTACAATTTCAGATTTTGGCCGAACACTAACGTCTAATGGTAATGGTTCTGATCATGCTTGGGGTGGTAATGCTCTTGTCATGGGCGGAGCTGTTAATGGAAATAATATTTATGGTCAATATCCCGATCTCTATCTTAATAATCCGTTAGATGTTGGGAGAGGGAGGCTTATTCCAACACTTGCAGCAGATGAGTATTTGGCAGAGCTAGCCATATGGTTTGGAGTTCCCAAATCTGAGTTAGATATTGTCTTTCCTAATATTCATGCTTTTTATGATGTGACAAGTAGTACTTCACCGATTGGGTATTTGGAAGACTAATTTTAGTCAAGAACCTTCGCAAAAGTTTCTAAATGTAACTTCGCAGAAGTTCTCCAATCGAATTGTCTTGACCTTTTTAATCCCTTAGCTACTAAATCTTGATACAGAGTCTTATCATTTACAAGAGACATAATTGCTTCGCTTATCTCTGTGACATTGTAGGGATCAACAAGAATAGCTGCATCTCCAGAGATCTCTTCTGTGCCAGTTCCCTTCGATGTAATTACAGGACAACCTGATGCCATTGCTTCCATTACTGGAAGGCCAAAACTCTCGTGCATTGTTGGGAAAGCAAATGCGTATGCATCTCTATAAAGCTCGGCTAGTTCCTCCTCACCAATAGGTTCAGTTCTGAGAATGACATTCTTAGCATCTATAGTTTCTTCGTAGTTTGGCAAATGCAAATAAAGCTTATAAACATCGTCCAAATCTGCCATTACAAATGCTTCAACTAACCTATCAATATTCTTTACATATTGATATTGCGATACACTCAAAAAGTAAGGAAATGGAGGCTTAGTTTTCGTTTCTCTTGGAAAGAAGGAGCTTTTATTAACTCCATGATGAATCACATCAATCATATCCTCTGGTAAATCATAGACCGAGCTAATCTCTTTTTTCGCCAAATCAGATACTGCAATAACTCGATTGATTCTCCACTTAAACTTGGACCATTCTACCTTCGTTGCAGATCTATTAATATTGAGATAGGCTTTATGATCCTCATCAATTTTCGGATCATCTGGGATGATATATGGCCTCACACCATGACAAGTCGCAACAATTTTTTCTTTTCTTAAGTATAGCTCATATTCAGGAAACCATAATCCAGCTAAGGTAGGGTGCCAAATGAGATCAAATACTTGGTCCTCTATTAAATTGAAGTCATCAAATACCGTATAGTCAACATTGAGAATATCAAACTGACTAAGCACTTGCACTGCATACAATCTTAGACTAAAAGGCAGTTCTTTCTTCAACCAAACAGCTAAACGCATTTCTCAGATTCGTTCTTTGGCCCAATATTACGAACTTTTAAGCCAGAGAAGATTCATAAAATGGTTTAGTAGGGACATTTAACTTATACGAGGACACCAATCTAAATCAAACTAAACGGAATATATTTGATCTATAATGACCAAGCTTTTCCTCCATATTGGATTACCTAAAACTGGTTCTACAGCTATCCAGAGGTTTTTTTACTTAAATCAAGAGAAGCTTCAGGAAAACGGAATTCTCTATCCACGAACTGGAAGGGATACTTCAAAAGAATATGGTCCTAATCATCAGGAACTTGTAAACTCACTAATCGACAAAGATCAATACAAAGTTTTAGACTTATTTGATCGCATTGATTTTGAGAATGAAGCTACATTATGTAATTGCATATTCTTATCTCATGAAGGGATGACAAATCACTTTTATGATTTTGATGAGTTTTTCTGCACAATTATGCAACACCTATCTAAGAGATATGAACTTAACATTGTTTTAGGCACAAGGAGTTTAGAGGAATTTTTCTTTGCATACTACAAACAGAATATTCTTAACCCTCCAATAAACAATGACCTTGGATTCGGATCATCATACGTTCCTTTAGAATTCCTTAGACTTCCAAGGATTCAATTGTTAATGAGATACGATATTATTATAAAAAAGATACAAAAGTCTTGTCCAGATGTGACAGTTTACCTGACAAGCAATGATGATTATCAAATAATCCAAAAAATATCACAACTGCTTGGCATAAGTGTGAATTACCATTCAGCCAATGTAAACCAAAGCCTAAGTGATTACAAAATTGAATTGCTGCGTAGAAAAAACAAAAAACTGAGTCTTGGCAACCCCACTCTACGAGCTGAATTTATAACTAACGTTCGCGCTCTTGATGATCCAGAATCATCGTTTAGTTTTAGAGATAAGGCTACTTTAAGAGAGCTTAGAATAATTAGTAAGCAACTCTCCTTTCCTAAAGATGTAATTCATCTAAAATAAAAATGGCTTATGCGATATCGCACAAGCCATTTTTATTGATATTGCTGGAGTTTTAATCTACAATTATAAGTTTTTGTGTAAGTGTTTTCTCTTTGAGCTTAACTCTTACTACGTAGATTCCGCTATTAAGATCAGAAGTCAAAGATGCTGTCATAGAAAGCTGCTCAACTCCTTTGTTACCAAAGTGGTTGGTTCTACTTGCAACAACTCCATTATGGCTAATTACTTCTACTTCATACTCTTGACTTTCATCAATAACAAATTCTAAATTAAAATCGCCTGTTGATGGGTTTGGATATACACCAAGCTCATCAAAACCATCTGCACTTCTCTTTTCTATTAGCTGAAGGTCCAACTTGTTCAATTCTTCATCGTAAAGCTCAGGAGATAATATCGAAGTAAAATTAAGATCTTCAACTTCAGTGTTAAGTGCCATACTAAACAACGCAACATTTGATTCTAATTCGATCGCATTATTTGCTGTCCAACTTACAAGTATATCAGTTCCTTTTACTGAGAAATTAGACTGTGACATCTTTAATGCACCTGAAGTCAATTCTTCATTTACTTGGTCACCCAATCCTGAAAGGGAGAACTGAAATCCCGTTACTGCAATATTCTGAGTGACGAAAAACTCAATATTTTTAATACCAGCTTTTCCATCAACGATCCTATAACTCAGCTGAATGTTCTCATTTGAGCGGCCTGTAGATAAGTAACTATCTCCGTTGATATCTCCTGTTTTGACTCCTGTAAAATCAGCATACATGAAGTCATGAGAAAGATTTGTCACATTGTGATACGAATCGTATGTTACATTAGATTTTAACTCATCAATAGACGGCATATTTGCAACAAAATTCCAAACTCTATTATTTGTAAATGATGTTTGGCGTCCAAGAATCACTCTTCTAAGTTCCACTAGATCAGAAGCTGTTATCGTTCCAGATGCATTGATATCCGCAGCTATATATTGATTTGAAGCATCGAAACGGCTTAATCCTAATATGTGACGTTGTA
>CALIHL010000053.1 GCA_938022935.1 uncultured Saprospiraceae bacterium | reverse complement strand
GTGAATTTGCTAATGAGGGGAATGTGCTAATGCTTGCAAAGCTGTCTTAAAACATTAAAAGTTCAAGAATCAAGCTCAAGTATCAAGTATCAAGTTCAAGTTGCTGTAGGCTTTCAGCTTCAGCGGATTCTCAGTTCGTGTTTTAACGTGTGAATTTGCTAATGAGGGGAATGTGCTAATGCTTGCAAAGCTGTCTTAAAACATTAAAAGTTCAAGATCAAACTCAAGTATTAAGTTCAAGTTGTTGTGGCTTCCAGCCTCGGCGGTTCTTAGATACAGATAACACCTACAGCACAGAATGAAAGAGCTACAGAGTAGCGGCATATCTATAGCCGGTCAGCGTGAGCTGTCGGTTATGGATAACTTAACCAGTATTGTTTTGGCATGTGTTTTTGACCAAAAACCATGACAAACAATAACTATGAGGCTTAGACTAATAGCAGAATTAGCAATTCACATCTGGGCAAAAAAAAGGCCTCCCGAAGGACGACCTGCATAAAACCCCAAAAAACCAATTGAAAACAATCACTTATAAGACGCCGGCTTTTTTCGAACACACACTTTTTGCTCGCTTAGTCAGGAGATTATTTTAGATAATTTTCATTGTAATATTTAAAGTGCTCAAAGGCAGCATGTTAATGGCTTAGAGTTAGGAAATAAAAACACATGAACAAATCCATTTCTTTATAAACATAATAACTCGTTCCTTTAGATGAGAGGAATGAATCCATCACAACTATGAGCCAACAGAAAGAAAAGACCATCATAGCTGGAGCAATGATCACCGCGGGTTCGATCATTGGAGCTGGCATATTCTCACTACCGATAGTTTCTTCAGGTATGTGGTTCTTGCTGTCGCTATGTGTGATCGCTGCACTTTGGTATCTTAACTTTCTGATATCCATGGTGCTATTGGAGGTCAATTGCCACTACCCTCCTGGAGCAAGCTTTGACACCTTCGTGGATGATATACTTGGTAAAGCTTGGAATGTGTTAGCTGGTATAGGTGTCGGTTTCTTGATGTACATATTACTGTATGCCTACTTCAGTGCTTTCGGAAGCATGGCGAGTCATACGCTGAGCTTATCTGAAGACTCCCGTATGTCATCAGGTCTCTTGGGCCTTTTAGCAGGCTTGATTTTCGCGAGTATGGTATGGAAAAGTACAACCATCGTCATGCGTATATCGACGATATTGGTCATCGCCATGGTCGGTGCTTATTTACTATCGATGTTTGGGCTTTCGCTAAATGTGGAATTTGCAAATCTCTTTAATCACCGACAAACGGATCCGTCATATACATCTTACATATGGATGGCACTACCCTACTATCTGACTGCATTTGGGTTTGCTTCATTGGTACCAAGTTTATATAAGTTCTATGGCAAAGAACCTCAGAAAATTAGAAAGAGTATACGCTTAGGGTCTTTAATAGCACTCGCCATCTATGTTGTTTTTATAGTCATATGCTTTGGTGTCATATCAAGAACAGATTATATAGCCATCAACGCGGCTGGTGGTAACATGGGAGATCTTGTAGCTGCACTTACAAAAGGAAATGACCAACCATCTATCAACCTGGCATTAAGTGCATTTTCTAATTTCGCAATCATCAGTTCGTTCTTTGGTGTGAGTCTTGGGCTCTTCGATTATATAGCAGATCTCTGTGATTTTTCAGATGATGGCAAAGGGCGCTTTCGTTCTGCCTGTCTTACTTTCTTACCTCCTGGTGTAGCAAGTTTCTTCTTCCCGCATGGGTTTATAGTTGCTATTGGATATGCAGGCATAGCCATGGCTTTTTCATACGTCCTCGTCCCATTACTGATGATATGGAAGGTAAGGGCGACCAGGGATTATGCAGGGTTTCGACTTTGGGGTGGAAGACCTATGTTACTTATCATCTTCTTTTGTGGGGCGGTGATAGTGTTGTGTCAGATTCTTGCTGCATTGGATTTTTTACCTGTATACTGACATAGTACATTCAGTGTTTACAATTGAGCATGTGGGTTTAACTCATAGCATTTTTGAAAGTTCAAGAGTCAAGTTCAAGTGTCAAGTTCAAATTTGTTCTAAGATTCTAACCGAACCTAACTCTTCGCTACGACAATATCAATAGAACCTCTGTCAGCACTACAGAGTAGCGACATATCTATAGCCGACTGCGTCAGCTGTCGGTTTTAGATAAATACAGCATCGTCGTTTGGCATGTGTTTTGACCAAAAACCATGACAAACAAACATTTCAAAATAGGGAAATCACCCTCTAAATCTCCCTCAACGGAGACATTGTATCAGATGACAGGATGAGTCTAATAGATATGCATTATCATTGTAGAAGATGACCGTATGAAACGATTGACTGCCATATATCAGCTTTGCCTTCTCTTATCTTGCTTGATCTCTTCTAACTTGATAAGTCAGGATACACTTGTTGTATCTGAACATAATTATGGCATAGATCACGCAAAGAAACTCATCATTATCAATGAAACAGTTGACATTATCCGACCCATTAAGGGCATAGCGCTTTCTGATTATTATGAGCTCATCGAAGTAGTTGACACCTTAATCAGAGGAGCGTCATATAAAGTCTCTTCAGACAACGGCCAGCAGTATCAACTCTACTTTACAGAGCTCCCCATAGTCACTATAACGCCACAAGAAGAAATCGTTGATGAGCCAAGACGCTTAGCTAACTTTTCTATGATAGAGAGTGATGGCTCACTGACCGTTCATGATATTGGCGTAGAATATAGAGGAGGATTTTCACAATCATTTGATAAAAAATCGCTTCGCATAGAATTTTGGAATGACCCAGTTGGCGACGATACTGAAAATCTCAGTTTGCTCGGCATGAGAAGTGATGATGATTGGAATCTGCAAGCCATGTACAACGAACCCATGCGAATACGCAATAAATCAGCTTTTGACCTGTGGCGTCAGATTGATACACTTTACTATCAAGAAGAGGAGCCCAAAGCTATCAATGGTGTTCATTATCGATATGTTGAGGTCTTTGTCAATGATGAATATCGAGGGGTATATGGACTTAGTGAACGAGTGGATCGCAAACAGCTACGCTTGAAAAAAGATGATGATGGAGAAACTAGAGGAGAATTGTATAAAGGTATATGGTGGGATGATGCAGTACTATTTAACGGTGCTCCATCTTTTGATAACTCAGTAGATACTTGGAGCGGATGGGAGCA
>CALIHL010000052.1 GCA_938022935.1 uncultured Saprospiraceae bacterium | reverse complement strand
GGTTATGACCTCAACTATTCTTACTTGGCTTGGGGCCCACAGAGTAAATATATCGCGCATAGTCATGCGATCTGTGAGTTTTATTATGTCTTAGAAGGAGATGTAGAGTACATCATCGATGAAGAGCGGTTTCGCGCGCAGCCGGGCAACTTCTATTTTCATCCTCCTTATTATGACCATGAGATGCGTGGGCTTAAAGAGGGAGTTCCTTTCCTTTCTATATCTGGTACATGGGTACCATACGGGAGAAGAGAATTGTTTGAAGAGCCTATGTTTTTATTAGAAGATCCTGAGGTGTTAGACGATTTGACCTTCTCAGATGACTTTGATTTTCATGATTTTGGGATGAAGAGAGGGCAGGTGTATGGTGATTTATAAATTGTTGGACCTTCAATAAAGTTGATTGATAATTAAATCTCTGTTAAGATGACCGCGTTCTTACTGAAACAGTCATTGATTTTTAAATCTTACGTACCTCTTTTAGCAGTAGTGCTATTTATAAATTGTAATATCGATATTCTATGATTCGGCTTATTCCATTGTTTTTATTGTTATGCATTTCTTCTGTTGGGTTCTCACAGTATCAGATCGGCCTAATACCACGATCAAGTCCAGACAGAAGCGTCTCCAAGACGATAGGTACAACTGACATAACAGTGGAGTATGGCAGTCCCTCAGTGAAGAAAAGAGTAGTGTGGGGAAGAATGGTGCCTTATGATCAAGTCTGGAGAGCTGGCGCTAACAATGCTACGACAATAGAAGTCAGTGATGATATCACCATCCAAGGTACGTCAGTTGCCAAAGGGCGGTATGCACTTTTTATCGTCCCTAAAGAGTATGACCTGTGGACTATTATCCTCAATGAGGATGCAGACCAGTGGGGAGCCTTTAAGTATGATGCAACAAAGGATGTCATAAGGGTTGATGTACAGCCGAAAAGAAGTGCTGAGCACGTTGAGGAGTTAAGCTATCGCATAGATCATCAAGGCTTCCAGAAAGGGGAAATTATGATGGAATGGGAGTATGTGCAAGTAGGATTAAAGTTTGGTACAGATTATATAGAGAAGTTTCTGAAAGAAGTAGAAACACGAGTAGCTAAAGCAGATGTCAATGTCAAGTGGGTTGTATACTTACAAGGAGCAGAGCACCTTGTCAACCTTAACTTTAAACAAGAAGTGGCAGAACAATGGCTTGCAAAGAGTGAAGAGCTTTCTAACGATATAGTAGAATGGAATGATCAGTTTTATCCAAAGGAGTATATAAAGGCGCATAGGCTTTGGACATTGGCTAAGCTACATGCCAACAAAGGTCAATACCCAGAAGCCTTAGCAGTTGCCCAAAGGGTTCTATCAATAGGGGACGAGCCGTTGTACTATAATCGAAAAGGTGCATCAGAAAATATCGACGAGCTCATGGAGGAGTGGGCAGATATGGTGGAGTAGATAACTGCTTGAAACTCGTCTACTAATATTAGGTAGACGAATCTAATATTTAGTGATAGGCTGTGCTGATCTTGAGCCTTAGATTTGTGGAAGCATGATACATCCAGCACAACTCATGATCACAGGGATCTCAAGACAAGAGCCTCCTATCTATGTCGAGCTACCGGTTATTTTTCCTTACGAGATGAAAAAGAAATGTTGTAAGAAGTACAAAAAGAAAGGCAAGGCTTGCAAAAAATGCCCTCGTAATCATGCTTAGCCATCAATCGTCTTGTTTTTTCTTATGTCTATCTATTCCTTTCTTATTACGATCTAACCTTTCTTTAAAGTTTGATTGTGTAGTGTACATTTGGTGATCATACTTACTACATCCTATGAAGATCTTTCTATACATTATTCTTGGTCTGGTACTTGCGATTGTAGCTGCTGCTACCTGGGCATACTACGCTTTCCCTTTACTCCCTCCTTTAGAGTTTCAGAAGTGAGCGACGTTGGAAGAGAAGGCTAAAGTGACTGACGAATGGTTTATGCTATTGCAAAAGCAAAAGAAGTTTAATGGAGCCGTCTTGATATCCAAAGATGGAAAAACAACTCTTGCTAAAGGATACGGATATGCTGATGCTGATAAAACAAGAAAAGTGACTGAGCATACTTCACTTAGGTTGGCTTCGGTATCAAAACAGTTCACCGCGACCGGCATCATGTTACTCAATGAAGAAGGACAGCTTTCTTATGACGATCTGGTCAGCAAGCATATTGTAGGCTTTCCTTATGAAGGTGTAACTGTTCGGCATCTTTTAAATCAAACTTCGGGAATACCCGACGTCTATCTTCGGTTAGCTGAAAAAAATAAGGATGAGATTGAGTTATTGACTAATGAGATAGCGGTGTCTCTTTTGACTAATGAAGGAGCTTCTGCTTCCTATGCATCTCCTGGTTCGAACTATGAATATTCTAATTCTGATTATATTTTACTTGCAAGAATCATAGAAGGGGTTTCAAATCAATCTTTAGAAACTTTTTTAAGAGAGCGCATATTTGAACCGTTAGGTATGAGTAACTCACGTGTTTGGAATCTACTGTCAGAAAAAGATGAAGACCCAAACAGGGCAGAGGATCTCTTGATCGAAGAAGACAAAGCAGAGGTGGTGAAGTTGGAACCAGGGTTTGTAGATGGTGTAGCTGGTGATGGTGCTGTCTTTAGTAGCGTTAGTGATCTTGCTAAGTGGGATCAGTTCTGGTATAACGACCAACTCATGCCGCGGAGTAGTAAGATGCTGGCATTTGAAAAACCCACACTTAGCGACGGTAAAAAGTCGCATTACGGTTTTGGTTGGATGATTGTTGATGACGGTATGTGGCACAATGGTGCTTGGATGGGTGCAAGAACAGGTATATATCGCAATACAAAGGCCAAGACTTGTACAGTGATCTTAGACAACTCTGCTAGTATCTATACGGATGATATCATTGCAGCTTTGGGTAGGGCTAATGCCAAATCTAAATAAATCAAGATAGCAATAGCGACTAGCTCCTACTTACCTCTCCCATCAAAAAGATCATCTCTCTGCCGATCTCTTCTACTTTTTCTAAGTACATTTGATTTTCCATTGGCGTATCGTCATATTCTTTAGGGTCAAGGTAGGGGAGTGAGATACGATGCTCTGCACCAAGTATGACTGGGCAGTTTTGGTCCGCATGATCGCACACCATAAAAGTCATAAAGTTTTCTCTTGGGTTAGATGGATGATCATATATTTTGCTGTACATGATGTGTGGAGACTTGGCTTTTTCTACAGCTTGTAAGGTGTAAAACGGATTGTTCCTTGGTCCATCTGTATGAAGGTGAAAAGCTGATTGTCTTAAAGCAACGACCATCCGTAGGTTGAAGGCCGTAGCTTCGGTGCCACCACTATATGCTTCTATCGTTTCGATACCGTAGTATTGGCAAGCCGCTACGATCCATGCTTCTGCAAGCTGACTGCGACGTGAGTTGTGCGTACATACGACGACGATCTTTGCTACTTTGTTTTTAGCTATACTTTCTTTGATTAAGTCGCCAACCAGTCTAAGCAGTTTTAGCCGATCTTCAGAGATCATCTCAACTTGCCCTTTTAGTTTTTCGATTAATTGAAGTAAGCTCTTATTTTTCAATTGTTGTTATTTATCCGTTTAGAAGTGTTTTCTAATTAATGCAGGACTCAATTAGCAAATTAACCCCATTGCCCCATTAGCCCATTAGCTAATTAGCACATTATCCTATCGCCCCATGCGCTTCTACCACTTCTTCCCATTTGGCGAAAGCCTTGTCTAACTCTTGCTTTTTAGAATTATACTTTTCTATGACCTCGGCGGACTTAGGATCATTATAAAATCCATCAACCGCCATCTTTGTTTCAAAGCTCTTGATCTCATTTTCTAAGTTGCTGATTCTTCGCTCTGCATTCTTTACTGACTTTTCCAGTTCCTTAAGTTTTGCTTGGTCCTCTTTGCTCAGCGCTGGCTTGGATCCATTAGATGGACTGCCTTTGCCGTTGTTCTTTGATTTCTTCTTCGTGTTGTCTTTATCTGCAGTCTTGTGCATCTCTACTTGACGAAGGTTATCAAGTTCTCTTTTTTGCAAGAAGTAGTTGATGTCACCAAGATACTCGTATAGTTTCTTGTCTCTAAACTCAATTGTGCGTGACGTAAGATCAGTCATGAATGATCTATCATGAGATACGATGATCAGAGTGCCATCATACTTCATCAAAGCATTCTTAAGCACCTCTTTAGAAAGTATATCCAAGTGATTAGTAGGCTCATCCAGTACAAGAAGATTGAACGGATTAAGTAAAAGACAAGCCAAAGCGAGACGTGCTCTTTCTCCTCCACTTAGCACCGAGACCTTCTTCTCTTGGTCCTCTCCACTAAACAAGAAGGCGCCCAGTATGCCTCTTAGCTTAGTTCGCATCTCTGGAGGACTATGATCCTCCATGGTTTCTAAAAGTGTTCTGTTGCCACCCAAAGTCTCAGCCTGGTTCTGAGCATAGTAACCTATCGTGACATTGTGCCCAAGCGTGACTTGACCTGCTGTTGATTTTAGTTTGTCAACGATGATCTTGGCCAGTGTTGTTTTCCCTTGACCATTTTGACCTACGAATGAAACTCTATCTTCTCTTTCGACGATTAAACTGATATCACTTAAGACTTCGAGGTCTCCGTAGCTCTTGTCTATATTCTTTGCATCAACTACAATCTGTCCCGATCTAGGTGCAGGTGGAAAGAGGATATTCATCGCTCCAACATCTTCTGGCTCGATCTCTATGCGTTCTACTTTGTCGAGTTGCTTCTGCATCGACTGAGCCATCTTTGTCTTCGTAGCCTTAGCCATAAATCGGCTGATGGTACGCTCTTTCTGAGCGATGGCTTTTTGCTGGTTCTCAAAAGATGCGACTTGCTTCTCACGACGATCCTTTCGAAGTACCAAGTACTTGCTATATCCGGCGTTATAATCTTGCACTCTTCCGAGTTCTATCTCAATCGTTCGCTTGGTACAGTTATCTAAGAATTGCTGGTCGTGAGAGATTATGATCGCTGCACTCTGATAGTTCTGGATAAACTTCTCCAGCCAGATGATAGACTCTATATCCAAGTGGTTAGTCGGCTCATCCAGTAGCAGGTAGTCTGGCTTCTTGAGTAGCATCTTTGCTAAGACCACCCTCATCTGCCAACCTCCACTGAACTCTTCTATCTTTCTGCTAAAGTCATTCTGCTTAAAGCCAAGCCCTTGCAAAACCTTTACAGCATCGCCCTCTGCCGAGTCACCACCTAAGTAAGCATACTGCTCATTGAGCGTTGAGAACTTCTCGAGTAAGTCATAGTAGCTTGTCGACTCATAATCTGTCCGAGTGGAGATCTCCTCATTCATTGCGTCGATCTGATTGTTCAGTTCTTGAAGAGCGGAGAAAGCCAACATGGTCTCATCGATCACCGTTCTGTGTTGCTCGATCTCGATCTCCTGATGTAGGAAAGCCAGTGTTGAGTTAGAAGGTTGAGTGATGTCTCCTTCCATCGGAGATACCTCACGAGCTAATATCTTGAGTAAAGTAGACTTGCCAGCGCCATTGCGCCCGACCAGACCTACTTTGTCTTTATTCTTGATGATAACATTGATATGATCGAGCAGTACTCGATCTCCGTATTGGACAAATATGTTATTAGCTGTAAGCAAGTCAGATTACATTTATTGATAATGCGTGCAAAGATAGATTTATCGTAGGTCTTTTGTGTGATGAGTATTGACTGTTGTCGGACTGGTTTCGGTCGAGCCAAATGATTCATTCATGGTTGTCTAATCAATAATCCTAAAAGAGTTGCTGAAGGCTTCCAGCCTCAGCGTTATTGTAGTACCTGAGACGTGTCTAAAAACAACTGCCCTGCAACTTGAGGCTGGAGGCCTACAAAACCCACGCTGGAGAACAAAACTTAAGGCTGGAAGCGTAAGAGAACCCGTCTTGGAGAGTCCTAACACGCAAGGCAATTACGCCACTGTCTTACTGGTATCCATTCTAAACGGGAGCTCTTTCGATATCTTCCTTGAGATATCGCGAACCTTTCCAAAAGAGATAAGCAGCCAGTAAACTCGCGATCAGTGATAGGCTTAATGACCAACGCAAAGCTTCAGCTCCATATTGAGGATTGAGGTAATCACTAACAAAGCCAAAGAAAACTGGTCCTAAACCAAGACCAATTAAGTTGAGTACCAAGAACAAGACCGCTGATGCCAAGGCGCGCATCCTTATGCCTACAAGGCTATGAGCCATCGCGATGGATGGGGCCAAATATAATGTCCATAGAATCTTGTATCCAGCGATAGAACCAAGTACTACATATTTGCTGGAAGAGAATAAGAAGATCAAGGTGAAAGGTGTACTAATAAGGATGGCGATGGCAGGTATGATGAGGTACCATTTCGGCTCGACCTGACCAAATCTGTCACCCAGATAGCCGCCTAACCATATGCCGAGGGCACCACCAACTCCGATTGTCAAGGATAGCCAAGTGCCAATCTCGCCGCTCTCCATACCATGAAGTCTTACAAGAAATGATGGTGTCCAATTACCTACGCCATAAAGTACAAATGAGTTTAGCCCACATGCGATGGCAATATAGATGAATGACTTTCTACTGATCAATAATTTGATCACATCCATCAAAGAAGGCATCTCAATGTCATGAGCAGCGATATTGTCTGAGTGACCTCTTTGTGGTTCTTGTACCGTGAAGTAGAAAAGGATAGCATAAACGATCCCTGGGATACCCAAGACCATGAGCGCTTTTCTCCATCCAAAGAACTCGTCTAACCATCCACCCAGCAAGTAGCCCAGCAAGATGCCGATGTAGATGCCCATGGAGTATATTGACAATGCAGTGGCGCGCTTTTCTTTGGGGTAGTAATCTGAGATCATCGAGTGAGCGGGTGGACTGCCTCCAGCTTCCCCAATACCTACACCGATACGTGCCAACAATAGCTGCCAGAAGTTAGACGCAAGTCCAGAGATGGCGGTCATCGCACTCCATATCGTCAATGCTACAGTGATGATATTACGTCGTGATCTCTTGTCTGCAAGTCTTGCTACGGGCAGCCCCAACGTCACATAGAATAGTGCAAAGGCAAATCCTGTAAGTAAGCCTAGTTGGGTATCTGAGAGATTGAGATCGCTTTTTATGCTTTCTTGAAGGATCACTAAGATCTGTCTATCTATAAAGTTGAAGATGTAGACTCCCGTCAAGGCAAAAAGCACATACCTTCTATAGCTTTTGCTATAAAGCGGTTTGTCGCTGTCGGGTGTTTTGTTATCCTTCAATCTCTTCCTTTCTCACGTAATATCGCAAACAAAACCATAGGTTGTATTTATCTTAATCATTCAGATGAAGAACAATTGAAATTGTATGTTTACAAAAAGCGTGGTTGATGTCACTTTATGATCTTCCTAAAAATGAGCGCCAAGAGCTCATAAATTTTACAACTGAGTATCTTGATAACATATATAGTCATGCCCGTGACCGAAATGTTGCTCCGCTCTTATCTCCCCAAGAAGTAAAAGAATATGTCAAAAGCATAAGTCTTGAAGGGTCAACAGATTATAAATCCACGGTTCAGAAAGTTATAGAAGGCTTGGAGCGTTATGCTGTACATACGCATCATCCGGGATACTTTGGATTGTTTAATCCAAGACCCAATGCCATGTCTGTGATTGGGGACTATGTAACTGCAGTCATGAACCCTCAGATGGCTGCTTGGTCTCATGCACCATTTGCCAATGAAGTAGAGCGTTATGTGATTGAAGAATTTGGAAAACGATTTGGTTTTGAAGAGGCGGATGGTGTCTTTTGTGGCGGTGGTGCGGAGTCTAATCTAACCGCTGTTCAGTGCGCACTCAACTATCATTTTCCAATTGTATCCTCTAAGGGAGTTTTGGCTATTGAGAAAAGACCGATGATCTATTGTTCCTCAGAGTCTCACCACTCGATTGTGAAAGCAGCGCGTACGATAGGCATCGGAAGTGATTCGGTTAAGTCCATTGGAGTAGCTCAGAATCTTCGGATTGATCTTGCAAAGCTAGAGGCAGAGATTATAAAAGATAAGGAGCGTGGTTACAAACCATTTATGGTGGTTGCAACTGCAGGCACTACAGGTTCTGGGGCGATAGATGATATCACGGAGATTGCTGACTTATCGGAAGAGTATGATCTATGGATGCATGTCGATGGTGCTTATGGAGCAGCAGTTATAGTAAGTGATCGTCATAAAAGTTTGCTTCATGGTATACATAGAGCGGATAGTGTTACTATGGATTTTCATAAATGGTTCTCTGTTCCAATGGGAGGAAGCTCTTTTATAACTCGTGATCCTAAGATTCTATTTCAGACTTATAATATCCAGACAGATTATATGCCTCCTGACGGGGATCAGACAACGATGGTGGATCCATATCTTCACTCGATCCAATGGTCCAGAAGATTTACTGGATTGAAGTTTTACTTATCTCTTGTGACATTTGGTTGGTCTGGATATGAAGAGATGATAGATGCCGATATAGCTAAGAGTCACCTACTTAGAAAGATGTTGACGGATAGTGGATGGGTTATAAAGAATGCTTCGGATATAACGATTATAAACTTCTCTCATCCTGTCTTAGAAGAAGAACCGAGTCGAGTTAGGGCACTAGTCGATAGGGTGGTTGAGAAAGGAAAGTCATGGGTGTCCGTTTATCCGATACATGGAGAGCCGACCATTAGGGCTTGTCTTTCTAATTATGCGACGGAGGAGAGTGACTTGATTACGCTGGTGGATAGCTTGAATGATGGGATTCGGTCGTTGTCTTAAGCAATCATTGAGCAAAGCGAAGCGCATGATCGGCGAGTGCGTATTTTCTTGCCGCGCTCTGGCTCATCGATCCTTATAGGCTCGATGATTCCTATAAGCAACGAGTATTAAAGCGGGAAGTTACTAAACCTTAGATCATCTACAAGCATTGTGGACTGTTGCTGAGTAGCAGATATGCCAATCTCTAAGCTATTCAATATCCAAATGTCAAATGGTATATTCCTTCCTATGGCATCGATGATCAAATTGTCATCTTGCCATACTTGAATGACACCATTCTCTGTATCCCATTTAAAATGAGCTTTTATTTTGACCCACTGTTGAATAGGTATGTCCTTATTCTCACCAGCATCTTGATTATACTTGAGCTTTGCTCCAAACTTGTTTTCAACTTCTATTTGATTATTGCTGATGGATATCCTTGGTCCAGGATATCCTTTGATAAATGAAGATTCAAAATCCGCAACGGTCTGAGGCATTTTGTCTTCTATGTATATCTTCATTTCAAACCAGAAAACTTCTCCTTTTTTAAATAAAATTGTTCCTGTTCCAATAGAGGCTTTAGCCACTACCATGTCTTGCGAGGGAGCAACAGAATAGAATGCTAATACTTGGTTATTTGAATCATCAGGGTCTTGAGTTAAGTATATTCTATTGTCTATAAAATTACAAGACTTCTGAAGAAGACAAGTTCTTAATTCGTTGTAGTCAGCTACTGTTGGAGTTGAAGGGCTTTGTAAAGCAAAACTTGTATAGATCTTGTCCCTTTTGCTAATATCTTTAAGTATGAGACTGTTCAGTCCGTCATAGCTTTCAAAATCGTCATTGAAATTTTTATTTACTTCAAAAAGGTCTGTGTCATTTACTTTGATGAAGGTTGTATTGCCTTGATCCACATAGTTTTTTGAGTAAAACCCAGGTTCAAAAGACATTTCTGCCAATGTGCAATTATCATTGGAAATGTAGGTGTTGCCAGTGTCAAACATCTGAACCATTACTCCTTCTGGATTCGTATATGATGAGATTAAATTACTTTCTGGTTCACATACTTGGAGCTCTTCTGAGCTGGAGCAGCTATAGAGAATCACTATAGCAAAACACAAGCCCAAAATCTTAATTTAAAACATAGAGCAGAGGTTGATGAGATGTAAGAACGTCATGTGACGATCTAATTATTGTGTTGCTTGATGATTCGAATAAGAGCGGCCCTTTAGTGAAGCAGATTACTTGGTTAAGAAGTGCTTTATTTTTTATAATTAGCGATCATCTCAACAATAGCAGCTCCATACTTTTCTTTCTTGGCCTTACCAATACCATCGATCTCTGTGAGTAGCTCGATTCGTGTTGGTTTTACACTGCTCAGCTCTTTAAGTGTTTTGTCATGAAGTATCGTGTAGGCTGGGATGCCTTGCTTACGTGCTTGGCCAGCTCTCCATTTTCTAAGTATTTCAAATAAGTCATCTTCTAAATCAATGACTTTCTTGATTTTCACAGGAGCAGCTTTCTTTTTCTGAAAAGCGAAAAGAGAAACAGGAACATCTCCGGTCAATACTTCTTTAGAAAGTGGAGTGAGATTTAAGTGAGAGTTCATAGTATAGTCGATAGATACTAAGCCAAGGTTGACCAGCTGAGTGATGTATTCTCTCCATTCTGGATAGCTTAGATCTCGGCCTGCGCCAAATGTTTTCACTTCTGTAAATCCAAGTGCCCGTATGTCTTCTTTGTATGACCCCTTAAGCACATCCATGATCTGTGATAAGGAGGCAGACTGATTACATCTTGCGATTGCTGATAAAGCTTTTTGAGCGATGACTTTCCCATCAAAGCTTTCTGGTGGCTGAAGGCAATTGTCACAATGTTTGCAAGTTTTACTTCTGTACTCACCAAAATAGTTTAAAATAAAATTAGTTCTGCAAGAAAAGCTACTAACAAGGTCCCAGATTCTATCTAATTTAGAATGTTGTACTTTTTTAAACTCAGCAGCTGCTTCACCTTCATCAATGAATCTCCTTAGTTGCATGACATCTGCCCAACTATAAAACAAGAGTGCTTCCGAGGGTAGTCCATCTCTACCTGCTCTTCCTATCTCTTGATAATAACTTTCTACATTTTTGGGAAGATTGAAATGTATGACATAACGCACATTGCTTTTGTCAATACCCATACCAAAGGCAATTGTGGCGCAAATGACATCTATCTCATCATTTTGAAATCTCTCTTGTATTCTACTCCTACTAAGGGCGTCCATTCCAGCGTGATAATATGCAGCCTTAATGCCTATCTCAGTCAACTTTGCTGACATTTTTTCAGTAGACTTTCTGCTGAGACAATAGACAATTCCTGATTGACCTTCCTTGGTAAGGATAAATCTCTTTATTTGGTCGACCCTTTTCTGTCCAGGTAGACAAGTGATGGTGATGTTTTCTCTTTCAAAACTGCTGAGTGTAATGTTGGGATTTTCTAATCCCAACTTATTGAGCATCTCATCTTGGGTGGCTTTGTCTGCAGTTGCAGTCAAAGCCACCCAAGGTGTTCCAGGAAATACTTCTTTGAGCTTCTTAAGGGCAGTATACTCAGGTCTAAAGTCATTGCCCCAGACCGAAACGCAATGCGCTTCGTCTATGGCAATCAGACTAATCTTTTTGTCTTTAAGATAGCTAATCATCCGTTCTTGAAGCATAGTCTCTGGAGCGATATAGAGCATCTTTAATGAGCCCTCGTTAATAGCGGATTCTATGACCATCTTCTCCTCGTAGGACTTTCCACTATGCAACGTGCCTGCTTTTGCTCCAAGTTGTAATAGGGCCGCTACTTGATCTTCCATAAGTGCTATCAGTGGTGAGATAACAATGGTTAGATGAGGCAATAGCATCGCAGGTAGCTGATAACATAGGGACTTTCCACCACCAGTAGGCATGATGACCAAGTTGTCCCTGCCTTCCATTAAGGAGTCGACTATTTCTTCTTGTCCTGCTCTGAAAGTATGATAACCATAAACTTCTAATAGTTTTTGGCGTGCCGCGTGACTCATAGCAGCAAGGTAAGAATTGTTAGATGTCTTTACACAGTTCTTATAATGGATAAAGAATAAAGTAAAGGATGTGATCGTCAGATAGAGTTAGTTGTTAGGTGCTCCTGCACCCACAGTTGCTTCCCTAAACCATACTTCTGTATAATCGCCGTTTTCATACTGCTTTGTTATATCGCCTTCATATATATCAGCGCCTGTGCTCCATACCATATTGGTCTCAGGTGACTTGCCATTGGTTTGATTGTAAGCACCTTGTTTGAAGTATTGCAATTCACCAGTATAGGCATCCGAGCGCTCTACACCATTGCGGCCGATTGGGAAAAAGAGAGTTTTTATTTGTTGAGGTATCTCTTTAGCTGTCGCGAAATCTGATTCGATTAAGCTTTTTGTAAAACGTACTGTCTCGTGCCCTTCGCTTTTAAAAGTGAGGTACATTATGCCTTTGAAAACGTTTATTTCATAACTAAATTCTTCTCCTAATGCGATGCCGTCTTCTGGTTCTTCAGGGTAGGAAGTAGGGCTTGATCCAACAATTGAAAAGTCATGTCCCCATACTGGAGTAGAGTAATCCCATCTCTTGTCATTGCTTCCTTCAGTATTGATTTCATAATTCCAAAAGACAGACCCTTTGGTGTGTCCTGGAAACTTTTTGTAAAATATTTTTATTGGTTCGTTTTCGTGACCTTCATCACTATGTATCTGGCCAACGACAACAGAATATGAAGCGGCAACCCTTGCATCACCTGATGTCGAGACATGCGTTACTTTTAAAGTGCCAGTTAATTTTCCACCTGTTTCTGGAGTCCAATGCTTGATCTGCCCTAACTCTGATCTTGTGTTGCTGGAGGTTCTTGATGTGACTCCCGAGTTAGGTGTTTTGTAAACTACCCAATCATTAGTGCCATCATTAGAAACATAGAAGAATTCATCATTTTTGTAGTTCATTAGCTTGTCAGACGAAGTACCGTCACCTAAAAGAATCTTGAATTCATCCATGAAAGGGATCACTTCACTGGGATAAACTTTAGTCTTAGGTAAGGTGAATTTGTTGTCTTTCTTTTGGCAGCTAAAAAGTGTCATGCATGCGGCGACTAAGAAGAATGTTAATGTCAGCGCTTTTGTAAGATATAATTTCATGAGTTAATTGTTCTATTTATTTTACCAGTACCACAATGTCCCATCTTCTAATCTGGTGACAGGTAAGTAAGATCTATTGTATTTATAATTAGTAGCTGTCTCTTCGTTGTAATCAACTCCAAGTCCAGGTTTGTCATTTAGATAAATGAAACCATTCTCAAAATGTAGAGGATGAGTGAACACGCTATTCAATTTGTCAGAACCGAAACCGATAAATTCTTGAACGCCAAAGTTTGGAGCCCAAATATTAAAGTGCGCTTGTGCGGCATGGCAAATCGGTGATAAGTCAGGTGCACCATGAGGAGCCATCTTTACGTTGTAAAGATCTGCAAAGTTAGCCATCTTTTTCACTGGAGTGATGCCTCCGGCATGTGTGATGGATGTTCTTAGATAGTCAATGGATTGGTTTGAGATAAGTTCTTTCGCATCCCAGATCGTATTGAATGTTTCGCCAATCGCTAATGGCACAGTTGTATGTTGCCTTATGGTTTGATAGTTCGATTGATTGTCAGCAATCGATGCGTCTTCAAGAAACATTAGATTATAAGGTTCTAATAACTTTCCAAGTTGTGCAGATTCTATAGGTGTTAATCTGCTATGAACATCATGGACTAATTGGATGTTATAACCAAACCGCTCCCTCGCTTGTCTGAATAGGTCAGGTATAAAGTTTAAGTACTTAGATGTAGACCATGGTTGTTCTGGAGGAAGAGGCCGGTCACTCTGTAGCTCTTCATAGTTTTTCTTTTTTCCCAAAGTGCCATAGGTTCCGCCCAGTCCAGGAATAACACATTGAAGTCTTACTACCTTGAATCCCTTTTCAATTAAGTTGCCAAGATGGTCTAATGTTTTTTCAATTGTCTCACCATTAGCATGTCCGTATGTCGTTATGTGTTTTCTGCTTTTACCGCCCAGTAGTTGATAAACAGGTAGATCGGCTACTTTGCCTTTGATATCCCATAAGGCCATATCTACTGCTGCAATAGCCGCCATCGTGATTGGGCCTTTGCGCCAGTAAGCACCTTTGTACAAGTATTGCCATATATCTTCGATCTGATGTGGGTCTCTTCCTATGAGGCAAGGGACGACATGTTCTTCTAAGTATGCAGCGACAGCCATCTCACGACCATTTACTGTGGCATCTCCAAGACCATAAACTCCTTCGTCAGTTATGACTTTGAGTGTCACAAAGTTTCTTCCAGGACTACTTACAAGTACTTTGATCTCAGCTATCTTCATTCTCTCAATCTTCTTGATAATCGTTAATGCGAAATGACTTTTATGGAAGCATTAATGTAATCAAGTTTTAGACAAAAGGATAAGACTTGGAGAATAACTCTAAAGTAATTGCAATGTGTTTTAAATGAAGTTGTAGTCATTAACTTAACTATCTTCATTCTTTTAGAAGTTCATCAGAAGGATGATCGATAAAGTGTAGAGAAAAGATGAATCGAAATTTGAAAGTACTCATATCCGGAACTGGTTTTGCTGGGCAAGGTCATGCTGATGCATTTAGAGCAGTAGGTGTGGAAGTAGTTGGAATTGTTGGTAGAACGCCTGAAGTTGTCACAAAGGTTGCTAATAAGATGAACATCCCATACCACGGGACAGATTGGCTTCAAGCCTTACAGAACTGTCAACCTGATATAGTTTCCATCGGAACTCCAGGTGGTGCCCATTATGAATCTATTACACAGGCAATTAACTTTGGATGTCATGTTTTTTGCGATAAGCCATTGACACATAATGGTGCAACGGCAGTGGAGTTGTATCAGCTAGCCAAGAGCAAGAATGTGAAAACAGCATTTGCTTCAAGCTTCAGATATATGCCTCGTATCATTCATGCCAAACGATTAGTTGCCAATGGATCGATTGGCGAGCCTGTAGAAGTAGAGTGCATCTCACACTTCAATCTTGAACGGGACATTCCATTTGGTTGGTCACATAGAGCAGAAGATGGAGGTGGGAGATTAAACAACAATTTTACCCACAAACTATCGATTGTTACTTCTGTCATTGGAGAAAAAATCCTATCAATTAGTGGCGAAGTTCGTGATGATATGGGGAAAGCACCAATTGTAAAGGGAGTCCATAATTTTAAAACGAGAAGAGAACATATACCCGAGAATTTAGATGATCCTAATCTTCAATGGGGAGAAAGTAATGTGGAGTGGACCTATACGGTACTGGCTCAATTAGAAAGCCCTATGGCTTCAAAACCTGTTTCTGTTCTCTTTAAGCACGGTGGGCTCAATCCAAGATTCAATGAAGATCATATTGTCTTTTATGGTACGAAGGGGGCTATCTATGTCAAAGGTCACTATGGTAGTGGCCCATTGTATTTATGGGATGAGCGTAAAAAGTGGCAAGAAATTTCGCTGCCTCAAGACATTGATGATGACCAACCAAATGTGTCTGGAGATACAGAGCGCAATTGGTTATGCTTAGTAAGAGAGTTTGTAAAAGACATCAAGGGTGAGCCTTTCGAGCTTTATCAAACCTTTAAAGAGGGGAGTCTATATCAGCGGCTTATTGATATAATCAGAAGGAATGGAAATGCTATCGATGTTAGACATCTTGCGTGACGGGTGTTCGGGTTGTGAGTTTTCGGGTTTCGGGTTTCGGGTTTTCGGATTATTGGGTTGCGGGTCCTGGTTGTTTTTGATGATGGGTTATATTCACAATGGCTAAAAGATTTTATTATGGCGAAGAGTTATAGGGATTTAGATATATACAAAAGGGACTTTATCAAATTTTTGATCTATTCTCATTCCAGCAATGATGAAACTATTAATCATTTAATGAAAATCGAACAGCTGTATCCAGAATTGTCAACCAAAGCTAACACTTTGAAAAACGGGTACGACACTTTAGGTAGGAAGTTAAACAAGTTCATAGAATACGTCGAGAATAACTGGAAAGCTTAACAAGAAGTAAGAACCCGAAACCCACAAACCCGCAACACGGTCTCCCGAAATTATGGTTTACGAATACTTAGTCATAGCAGCCTACTTTTTGTTGATCATTGGCATTGGTTTCACGTTTAAGAACATGGCCAAGAAGTCGACCAGTGACTACTTCCGAGGTGGTGGGCGGATGCTTTGGTGGATGGTTGGTTCTACGGCTTTTATGATGCAGTTTTCAGCATGGACATTTACAGGTGCAGCAGGTAAGGCGTTTACGGATGGCTTTGCAGTTTGTCTTGTGTTTTTTGCCAATACGTTTTCCTATTTCTGTGGTTGGGCTTACTTCGCTCAGCGATTTCGTCAGACTCGAGTGGATACCCCTACGGAAGCAATAAGAGGGCGGTTCGGCCCGAGCAATGAGTTGTTTTTCTCAATCGCATTGATTGTGTTTACGTTACTCAATGCTGGGATTTGGTTGAACGCTCTTGGGGTTTTTGCAAGTGCTGTTTTTAGCGCAGATATCAGCATAACGATTATCATTACTGGACTTATCGTTTTGTTTGTTTCTGTACTTTCAGGTGCTTGGGGAGTTGTGGCTTCTGACTTCATGCAGACGTTAGTCGTAGCTGTTATATCTATAGCTTGTGCAGTTGTGGCATTAATAAAAGTTGGAGGGCCAGTAGAATTGGTAACTAACTTTCCATCGGACTTTATCATGGGGCCCAATATGAATTATGGCTTGTTGCTAGTTGGGACATTTGTATTCTTTTTAGCAAAGCAATTAGTTACGATCATGAACCTTCATGACTCATTTCGATTTTTGAATGCCAAGGACTCTATCAATGCCCGAAAGGCTTCTTTATTAGCAATGGTGTTGATGGGAGTAGGGAGTATCATTTGGTTTATCCCGCCATGGGCATCTGCCATTTTGTATTCGGATGCAGCATCTGCATATCCAGAATTAGGAAGTAAAGCGGCGGATGCTATTTACCTTGTCTTTACTCGTAACACTATGCCAACAGGAACAGTTGGTCTTTTGTTGGCAGGACTGTTCGCAGCGTCGATGTCTTCCATGGATTCTGCTTTGAATAAGAATGCAGGTATCCTGGTGAGAAGTGTCTATCAGCCTTGGATGGCAAAAAAAGGAAGAGAGATAGACGATAAAAAACTATTAAGGCTAAGCATGCTGATCAGCTTTGTAAGTGGCATTCTTGTGATCGCTATGGCATTGTTCTTTAGATCACTTAAAGAATTGAGCCTTTTTGATCTGATGATGTCGCTTTCTGCGATGATTCAGGTGCCTTTGTTGATACCTCTTATTCTTGGTCTATTTATAAAAAAGACACCGCGTTGGGCACCCTGGGCTACGGTTTTATTAGGGCTGTTTTTGTCTTGGTTTATGAAAGAAGTTTTTACACCTCAGGTTTTTGCAGAATGGATAGGGATAGCGCCTTTTACAACGAGAGAAGTTGCTGATATGGGACTAATCCTGACTTTAGGTGCACATGTTTTTATAACCGCTGGATTCTTTTGTGCTACTTCCTTCTTTTATAATGAAGTCACGGATAAAGATAAAGCTGAAAAGGATCGCTTTTTCAAAAACTTAGAAACACCTGTAATTGCTGATGACCGACAAGATGAGTTTGATAGACAACAAAGAAATAAGCTGGGGACAATGGTCATGTGTATGAGTGCTGGCATCTTGCTGATGGCATTGATTCCTAATCTTATATGGGGTAGAATGATTTTTGTGGTTTGTGCATTTGCCATCGGGTCTATTGGCTTTTTATTGAGGCGCAGTGCAAGAAAGGAAGTCACTGTGAATTAAGATTCAATTATGAATAAAGAATATTTATCAATACTGCTTTTGTTGCTGCTTTGTCTTAGTTCATGCTCCAAGAAAAACGACCTTCAAGCGTCGATACCATTGGTTCAGTTGCTGCTTGGCATAGATGAATTTGCTGGTGGAGATTCTGCTTACATTGTTACAACACCTTATGCTACTTATTATTTAGAAAAAGAGGGTGGCGGATTATCCAGTATGCTTGATAAAGATGGTGTTGATTGGCTGGGCTTCCATAATAAGAAAGGTTCAGCTCATAAAGGTGAGTATCGCGGTTTCCCAAATGCAATCCATAAACAAGATGGCAGTTATTTTCATGCCATGAATGCAGGTACGGATTCTTCAAGTTCGGAAGTTTTAGTTGAGTCAGAACAGCATATTCAGATCAAGTTCACTACAGATAATCAACAATGGGAAGGGCTTTGGGATTTCTATCCTGATCGTTGCGACTTTGCAATGAATAAGATTAGTCCAGGTTATAAATACTGGGTCCAATACGAAGGAGTGCCTGGAGGTCATATGGATAGTACAGATTTTTGGATAGCCTCTGGTGACTCGAAACTACATCCAATTATAGAACCATTCTTAGGTGACCTGCCTGCACCAGAGTGGATGGCTTTTGGTGATCAAGATGAACCTCGTGTGTTGTATATGCTTCATCATACTGATGATGACTACCCAGATAACTATGTGAGTCGACCTGATATGACGGTGTTTGGATTTGGCAGGGAGAACAAAGACAAGTACTTAAACACGCCACAAATTTTTTCAATCGGATTTGTTGAGTCAACGGAGTACTCCGAGATTGACAAAGCCATTAAGAAAATAGTCCAACAATAAGACTCTCGCTCATTAATTAATACATCAACTTAAGTGGCAGATTTTGCTCAGTTACAATTCTTCCAGAATTCGTGATCGAGTTATTTGTTTCTCTATTGTTCTTGGCACCCCAAAGTCTTGCGATCATTTTAACTCGATTGTTTTGAAAGGTATTGTCAGTTAAGTCCACATTGATAATGCCATAGGTGTTAATCAAGATTCCATTTTTCTCATTCTGCCCAGACTGAGAAAAGGTGGATCCTTTTACAACTAGGTTGCCTCCAACTGTGGATTCGTCATATCCCCCTCGGTAGTAGTTGATTACATTTTTGTTTACTCGTTCAAATTGACAATCCGTAACAAATAAATTCTCAGCATTGTATTCTCCTCTGTCATCATCTTCACTTGCTAACTCTATACCATTATTGCAATCTTTTATAGTAGTACCTTGAAACCCTACATACTCTGAAAATGAATGCTTGTATGCCTTGAGCACATAATCAAACTTCGAAATGTTACAATCCACAACTTTCAAATTGTAGAGGCTTGACATATTTTCTTTTAAGCTGGCAAATGCATAGTTGTTTCCCGATCCTTCAAGTACAACGGACTCTAAAGTCAGATGTCCGTCAGGGTTCATCTCAAACGCTGGTGTTCCTACTGCTCCTGTATATGAGATGATCGTTTTGTCCAGTTTTTTGACGGATCGGATTGTTATCTTTTTATTGATTTTTAGAGGTGTTGTAAGTTCTATTCGCTTTGCGGTCAGTTCAATAACGTCTCCATCTTTAGCAATCTCTAAAGCTTCAGCTAAGTCATTTGCTGTGCTTGCGGCTTGACCTCCTGGTTCTTCCTTTTTAGGCGTAGGGTCATACCAATCCGGACCATATTTGTCAAAGTCCATGATATTGACAGCACTATTACTGGTTCCAATCGTTGCACCGATAGAGTTGTTGTCGCCGCGAGGATTACCAAAAAGGTCAGTTGCGATCTTATCAAAGTCAAATCCGGCATGGGCTGTGATGTCACCTAAACCAGAACTTGGCGTCCAGATGTTTTCTTCTAATTTACTCATAGAAAAGTCAATAACCTCAAGACCTTCAACTCCTTCAAATTCAACTTGTTGGTTGTTGATCGCGTTGCTTTTAAACTCGATGCCATCGATAGCATCATGCCTGAAGATGGGCATTGGATCCCCTTTTGTATTGTAGATGATATTGTTGGCAAAAAGGGTTCTGATAGGCGTTTCTGACCTGATCTCAGAAGCCGGTAAGACATCCTTCTGATCTATGTTAGAACCTACTCCAAATTGTAATGGAGCAGTACAGTCCACCCATGTATTGTGTGCTACAACTACATCTGTTACTTGGATATATCGATTCAGCGGAGACTTTTTTATCCCATTCATTACTGCGAGTGGGGCTCTAAAGATTTCCCCCTTCAAGTTATAGAAGTAGTTGTTAGTAACCCAGTGTCCAGTGCCTATCAATCTGATCCCTCCATGCTGAGAAGAGTTTTCGTCTCCAATAAAGTAGTTGCCATCAACGGTGCAATAGTTGCCATGTCGCGTAACCAACGATCCTTCACTTTTATAAAATACGTTGTTTCTAAATTCATTGAAGTTTGTCTTGCTCGATATCACTTCAACTTCACCATCACATCTATCGAAGAGGTTATCACTAACCATCGTGTAGCTTGGAGACATAGATGTAAAGCTATCACCGATCTGAATGGTTTCGGCACTTGGACCACCTTTTGGAGGCCTGCGACCAAAGTGATTATTGTTGATCTTGTGATAGTTGTTGATACTTTGATTGCCAGCGATGTCCACTCTGATCGTTGGACCTTTATTTGACTTCCCAGCTAGGTAACAATGATCAAGCTGATTGTGGCGTCCTTTGAATAAGACCCACAAGTCCTGCTTGTTCTTCTGAGACTTGTTGAAATCTTTGATGACACAATTGGTAACCCTACTGTGATACGCAAGTGTATCATTATTGATGAGGAATTGTATGACAGATCTTGATGGCGACGCTCCATTTATAAAGTGTAGACCATCAACTACTAAGTGTTTTCCACCAAGTTTTAGGCTTGACGAGCCTTCTATTGTTACTTCTCCTGGTGTCTCAGCTCGAAGTGTGATCGGCTTGGCTGAGGTTCCTTCTCCGTAAAATTCAATTTCAATATTCTTCCAGACGCCGTTGGACATGACGATGTTTTGACCAGCTTCGGCATTTTTTATTGCAGCATGTAGCTCCTTAGCATTTGTCACAACTTCCCCTTTTAAGGACTCTAATTGTTTGCAGTTAGAAAAGAGAAATGTAACTGCGATAAGAGTAAGTATATATGTGGACTTTGTCATTTTACTAGTTCGTCGGATTAAAAGAGGGAGGATTATGGAGTAGCAATATTAAGATTCTTTCCAAAGTTGCTGCACTTTAGTCAGATCTTTTTTCATAGCCTTATAAACGACAGATTTATCAACTGATATTTCGAAGCGACCTTTTTCTGCACCACCTAATGGGTACTCGAGATGAAGGCTGACGGGTGGTTTTAGACCGTATGATTTCAAGAGTTTGAAGTACTTCTTAAAGTCAACCATACCGTCACCGATAGGGACATTGATGATTTTCCATTCGCCATCAACCTCGCCCCACATGAAGTCTTTTAAAACGATTGTTTTGATTTTATCTTTAAGTAACTTAACCCCATTAGGCCATGATTTTCCGCCTTCTGCTACAGCATGTCGGATGTCATATTGCGCTCCAAAGTACTTAGGATTAGCACTTTCTAATATCTTTTTTACCTCCCAGACGGAAGCGCCTACCTTAGTTCCAGAGTGATTTTGGTAGCAGCCAATGATATTGTTTTCTTCATTCAACTTTCCAAGTTGATTTACTTTTTTTCTATAGTGCTCAAGCGACTCTTCTAATGAGATCTCCTCCATGTATGAGAACCAATTGCTTCTATAATATTTTATTCCAGACTTACCTGCTTCTGTGATAACATCTACATCCATTGGGTTGTTAATATCAGAGATAGCCGTTGTAATCATTTCGCATGAGCTTCCAGATCCTGCTATATCCTTTATTGCTACGGCTAAGTCAGTTTGCACACGCTCTGGTAAGACATGGCCTTTAGGTCGGACAGTGAGGTCTACTCCTGCGAAGCCAAGCTCTGCTGTAATCTGGCCGGTTTCTTTATAGTTTAAAAACTGTAAGTGCTTAGAAAATATATGGACATCAATTGCATCATTGGATTGGTCCGATATGTTCTTAGGCAGATAGCATGAGGCAACCGGTGCCGCCACAGATGCCAATGCCGTATTCTTTATAAATGTTCTTCTATTTAGATTCATAACTACTTATCTTAATAATGTAACCGTGCCGTTAAATACGTTTGTCGCTCCGTTTGTAAAAGCAACTTCTATCAAGTAGATGTACACATCTGATGATAATTCTGAGCCGTCCCATTCTTCACCTTGATAGATCAGTCCACCCCAGCGATCGAAGATTTTCATATCAAAGGATTCTAAAAGATTATCGGCAATAGAAGGGTGGAAGAGGTCATTGATTCCATCGGCGTTGGGGCTAAAGACATTGGGGATATAAACATTAATCTGAAGAAGTTGTAGCAAGATCAAACTATCACATCCAAGTGAAGAGGTCAATGTTATGTCGTATGCACCTGGTTCTTCAAAACTTTGCGTTCCTATTTCAAATATTTCGCCTGGAGCTATAGTCACTTCAAGAGTATCTGACTTTTCTCCAATAACTTCTAGCTCCAATGAAACGGTACTATCACAGTTTGCATCCGTTTTAAATGTGTTGATGTACGATCCAGAAGATGTTAACTCTGATGGACCAAATCTGTAGATATCTCCTGCACATATGGACACAGTATCAGCACTGCTAAAGGATGGTTTGACATAGTCGTAGATGCCAGATATCCTACAGGAAGCCCCTCTTAATATCCGGACTTGATATGGGCCTTCGCCATAATTTTGCCGTAAGGCTGAAGAAGTTTCTCCTGCTAAAGCCACTCCCGACAAGTACCATTGATAATCGAAGTCGGGATTGTCAGGAACGGCAAGTGTAAAGCCTGGATCACATGGATGATTGACTTCCGTTATTCTAAAATCAAACGACGCTAGATCGGTCAACAACAGATTATCAAAGTAATAGTAGATGATGTCAGAACCAATCAATGGCTCGCAATCTGGACCGATGGCGATGGCCTCAATGTCCTCATCGGGTATGAAGTCTATAAATGTCTTTAACCATCTATTGCCAGCCCCTCCTGTTACAGGTACTTCTCCAAGTTTGATCCAGTCGGGACTATTAGTAGGACACCCAAAAGCCTCGTCTCCTAATCCAAAAGGTAAGTTAAGACAGCTTTTGCTACCAAATAATGTGATCATCGCAGGAGGTGATATCTGAGGGTTGACAAATCCAATATCAAACTCAAATTGATAAAGTGAGTCTGCTATTAGAGGGCTGAGGAGACACGCACCTGCATATTCTTTCCATTCTGCATCCAAAGTATCGTTGCTGCTGACCCTACCATTTCTAAAGCCTAAAACACCATCGCCATCTGGAAATGGCAGTGGAGGAGGGTACTCCTCAACACCTGTCCAGTCACAAAGATGTATGAGGTCAGCTGTCGGGGTGGAAGCTTGGATCCACTCTGTAGCACAAGACAGCTGGCTCTTATCATTGGGGCAGCAATCTATTTCTTCAAAGGAGGGATTGGCGATCAGGGAAGCGAATGTTGTGACCTGACAAAAGCAATCGTCATCATTGATATCGATAGTGTTGTCGTTGTCATCATCGATACCGTTATCGCATATTTCAACCTGTCCAGACACGGAACAGGTGAATGCGAGTGACACTACCAGCATGATCTTAAGTCTCAACATTTCAACAATTTTACACTATCTCTACCAAGATTTCATACATGAGCCTCGCCAATTCATCTAAATCATGTGTTTTGATGCTTTCTATTTAACTGTCTATTCTCCTTATTCTATTCCATTTTGCACCGTGTTTACCTTATTATCCACTCGTTTTGGGTGTTATTTCCAACTTTTTTTTGGCACATAAATATCTTTTGTTAGATTTGGTCAACCAATTATTGGAGAACCAATTATTGGTTGACCAAATATTTGAGAATCGCACACAAAGATTTTTATGCTTGATAATCTACAGAAGATAAAGATTGAGAGGCCCGTTGATCAGATTATTGATCAAATCAGAACCTTAATTACCTCAGGAGAACTAAACCCAGGAGATAAGTTACCGCCAGAACGAAAGCTTGCAGAACACTTTGGTGTAGGCCGAGGACAAGTGAGAGATGCGATCCAAAAATTAGAGTTTTACGGTATCCTAAAAACGTTGCCTCAGAGCGGGACAGTCGTTGCAGGCATCGGTTTGACAGCCTTGGAGGGCTTGATCACTGATGTGCTCAGGTTAGAGCCTAATGACTTTGCATCTCTCGTAGAGACAAGGGTCATACTCGAGGTAAATGCAGCCAGATTAGCCGCCACGCGAAGATCTGCTGACGACATAGTCATGTTGCAAAAGGCACTTAAAGAATACGAGGACAGTGTAGAAAAAGGAGTTCCCGCTGTTGAGGAGGATCTTCTGTTTCATGTCAAAATAGCCGAAGCGAGTAAGAACAGAGCACTAAAATCACTGATGCTTATCATCACACCGGACATCGTTAAGAGTTTTAACGATCTCAAGGTCTGTGGTGATGTGCGCTTCAAAAGGACGGTGCAGGAACATCAACAAATCATCGACCACATCATAGACCAAGACGCTGATGCGGCGGGAGAGGCAATGAGAAGACATCTCCAAGATGTGACGGAGTTTAGCCAAAACTATGACGATCTCAATTTTAATACGTAGATCAGATTATTCAAATAAGTAAACAATCAGAAATCAATAAACACCAATTTTAATTAAAAGCAAGTAATAATAAAATTTCAATTTTCTCGTATGAAAAAAACTATTCTAAAAACATTCATTCTCCTGTTCTGCTGCGTCGCTACGATGTTTGGTTCAGTTGAGAACGAAGGTGACAAGCGCGATGCTTTCGCTAATATTACAGGGACTGTAACCTCAGCTTCTGATGACTTAGCAGTGATTGGAGCCAATATTGTTGTAAAAGGAACCAACAGAGGTACAGTTACAGACTTAGACGGAAACTTTTCAATTGATGCAAATCCTGACGATGTTCTTGTGATTTCCTATTTGGGATTTGAAACACAAGAGATCCTTGTTGGAAACCAAACTAACATCACAGTTCTTTTTGAAGAAGATACTAATACCCTAGATGAGGTGGTGGTCATCGGTTATGGTTCTGTAAAGAAATCTCACCTAACAGGTGCAGTTTCAAAAGTAAATAACAAAGACTTAGACAAGATACCAGTTTCAAGAGTTGATGATGCACTTGTTGGTCAAGTATCGGGTGTTAACATCGCAGCAACAGAAGGTGAAGCTGGATCAGCACCAACTATTAGAATTAGAGGTACGGGATCTGTATCTGCAAGTTCTGCTCCTTTGATCGTAGTTGATGGACTAATAGTAGACAATGACTTCCTTGGATCTTTAGATATGAATGACGTAGCGTCATTTGAAATCTTAAAAGATGCAGCTTCTTCTGCTATCTATGGTTCAAGAGGAGGTAACGGTGTTATACTGATTACAACTAAAGATGGAACAGATGGTAAAACGAAGTTCACTTATAACGGCTTCACAGGTATAAAGGAAGCAAGACAAAGTGATGCTTACTATTTCAGCATTGCAGAGTCAGCAGCAGCTGAGATGGCGGCTAATGGTGAATTGTCAGAAAGAACGAGATATAAGCAACTGATTGGTATCGATAGAGATTGGCAAGATGTGATTTTTGATGGAGGAAACATCAATAGCCACTCATTGAGCGCAAGAGGTGGTAACAAGCAAACTAACTTCAGTGCAACTTTTGGTTACCTACATGATGAAGGTGTCTTGTTGACAGATGACTTTAAGAAGTACAACATGAACTTCAAAGTGAAGACGAAGATTAACGACAAGCTTTCATTTGGCGCAAGCATTGCTCCTTCTTTTACAAAGAGAAGAAGATTTGATGGTTCTACACATGATATCCTGAGACAGACTCCATGGTTGCCAGTTTATCACGATGAGAATACTATCCAGTATGTAGATAGAAACATTTACCCTGATGTTCAGGTAGGTGATTATGCAGTTCAAAGACATTTTGACAACTATAGTGGAGATGGCTTTAACGCACAGGATATAAGTAACACATCTAATACAAACCCAGCAGCTAAAGTTATTGAAAGAGAAAGATTTGATAACAAGTTCAAAATGTTCGGTAGCACATACCTTCAGTATGAGATTGCAGATGGTTTGAAGTTCAGAACATCTATCTCTGGAGATTATCAGGATACGGATAGATCAAGATGGCAAGGATTACTTGCACATAGAAATGGAGCCTCTAACATACAATATGATGTTTCTAATTTCAATGGTATACATCTTGTTAATGAGAACTACTTCACTTATGACAAAGAGTTCGGTCCTCATGAGGTCAATGCCGTTCTGGGTATGTCAGCAGAGAAGTGGGATTTTAAAGAAGATAATATAACAGCTACTGGATATCAAAATGATCTAATCAAAACTATAGCAGGAGGAACTACTATCTCGGCTGGAGGTTCTGAAGAATATCAAGATAGATTCCAATCTTATTTTGGTAGAGTAAACTACGCTTATGATTATAAGTATCTCGCTTCTGTAAGCGTGAGAAGAGATGGAAGTTCAAGATTTGGTCCTGACTCTAAGTACGGTGTGTTCCCAGCAATTTCTGTTGGTTGGGTGCTAAGTGAAGAAGACTTCTTAAAGGGAAATAGTATAGTCAACTTGTTGAAGTTTAGAGCAAGTTATGGACTTACTGGTAACAACTCAGTGGATAGTTATTATCCTTCTGTAGCCTTACTTGGTCCAGCGAATGCCATTGTTGATGGTTCTGTAGCTGGAGGTATCTCTGCATTGAATATTGCAAATGGAGGACTAGGTTGGGAGAGCTCACGCGAGATAAACCCAGGTCTTGATTTTTCTTTGTTTGATAACTTCTTACAAGGATCTATTGATTACTACAATAGAACGAGTGATCAGCTTTTACTAAGTAATCCTATATCGTACACGACTGGGTTTAGCGAAGCCCTTGTTAATCTTGGAAAAGTAGAGAACAAAGGTTTTGAAGTAGAGCTTAGAACTAATAATATTAGAAATGCTGATTTTGTGTGGACTTCATCTTTCATAGCTTCACGTAACAAGAACACCTTGTTAGATTTTGCAGCTTCTAATGGACAGATACAAAATGTAGATAGTAAGAGAGCTGCTGAATGGATTAACTTAGAAGGACACCCTATTTCTTCTTACTATGGTTGGGTTGTTGATAGAGATATCCCTACTGAGTTTCTAAAAGAAGCATTTCACCCGATCGGTGGTGAGGCACAAGATGTATATGTTAGAGATCTTAATGGCGACGGCTTGATTGATGATGATGACAAAACAATCTTAGGTAATCCTTATCCAGACTTGGTTTGGTCATTTGGTAACTCTGTGAGTTATAAAGGACTTGATCTTAGCTTTATGTTCCAAGGTACTCATGGTGCAGAGATTAGAAATATGGGAGATCAATATTTGTTTAACCAGTTCAACAGTGGTCAAGACTTTGTGAGTTCTACGACTCCTGATAGACAATTTATCAAGCAAAAAATATTTACTGATGACATCATCCAAGATGCGTCATATATTGCTTTGAGAAACGTCACAATTGGTTACAACTTTGGAAATGAATTGTTGGGTAAGACTGACGCGATCTCAAGAGCAAGAATATACTTAGCTGCACAAAATCTATGGTATTCTACTGCGGATGATTACACTGGGTTTAACCCTGAGTCTATCAATGATACAAGTCCGACGACTTATGGATATCAGCGTGCAGGATCACCAATCCAGCAGATTTATACAGTAGGTGTAAACCTTGAATTTTAATTATTACTAGTTCAAGTAAACTATTAAAAAGAAGAAATGAAATATATATATAACATAGTCGTAATAGCGCTTCTGATAAGCTTGTCATCTTGTGGTGATGACTTTCTTAACCCAAGCCCTACGGCAAATATTAGTGCAACGGGATATTACCTTACAGAAGCACAGTTGGAAACTGGTGTGATCAGTATGTATGACGCTATCCAAGGTGTCAACTCAACAAGTACCAATGACAATCATGGTATCCAGAGAGAGTTTTACCTCACAGAGATGCGCAGTGACAACACTAAGACTAAAAGTAGTGAAGGTGAGTCTGCACAGTTTGAAAGTTTTACTATAGAGTCAACTAACGGTATCGTCACTGACTACTATAGAAGCATGTACGATGTTATCTTTCGTGCTAATACAGTTCTTGAAAACCTCGACGTAGCCAATACTAAAAGAGCACAGTTTGAAGGAGAAGCGAGGTTCGTTAGAGCCTATGCATACTTTAACTTGGTGAGATTGTTTGGAGATGTACCATTATTGGATAGAGTTGTAGATCCTTTAGAGACGGATGTTCAATTTACAAGAGTACCAGCATCGCAAGTTTATGATCTTATTGTTGGAGATCTTAGTTCTGCGTCAGGTAGTCTTGATAATAGCTTCAAAACAAGGGCTTCTAGAGCAGCTGCTCAGGCATTGCTTGCCAAAGTGTACCTCACAACAGGTAACTATGGA
>CALIHL010000051.1 GCA_938022935.1 uncultured Saprospiraceae bacterium | reverse complement strand
GAAGAGGAAACTATAAATGCTGGAGCGTGGTATCCGTCTAATTTTGATAAGCCTCATGACTTAACTGCTGTTGTAGAATATGAAGTAGGCCCAAAGATGCAATTATCATCTATCTTTACTTATAGTGAAGGAAGACCGGTCTCTTATCCAGTTGCTAAGTTTGACTACCAAGGACAAAATATCGCCTTCTATGATATCCGTAACGATAATAGAGTGCCAGCTTATCATAGATTGGACTTTGCTATGACTTTTAATTTTGGTGCGGATAAAGGATGGTTTAGTGGCGATTGGATTCTATCTGTTTATAATGTATACGGCAGAAGAAATGCTTTCTCAGTATTTTTTGACGACCTCGAAGGTCAGGCACCACAAGCTTATCGCTTGTCCACATTAGGTATACCTTTTCCATCACTCAGCTATAAATTGAAATTTTAGATGAAGCGGATATTATTTTTTGTAATTCTATTTTCTCTAGTTGGTTGTATCGATGAACTCAATATCAAAACTGAGCGTGTACTCCGTGTGCTGGTTGTAGAAGGAAACATAACAACAGAACCAGGTCCTCATTACATCAGGCTCTCTAAGAGTGCCAAATATGGTTCAATCTTTGAAGACTTTTCAAAAAAACTAAATGGAGCATTAGTTCGGATAAGAGACGAAAAAGGTAATCAAGTAATCCTTGATGAAGTAGACTCTGGAGTCTATGCTACACCTCCAAGTTTTAGCGCGAAGGTTGGATCAGAATATACACTAATTGTCGAGTCCAATAATGAACAATACATCTCCACACCAGAGAAGGTCATGCCTGTAGCCCCGATTCAATCATTAAGGATAGAGTCTAAAAAGTTGGCGTCAACCTCAGACGTTGTCTTTGATATCGGCGTTGAGGTTTATGCAGAGTTTGAAGATCCAGGTGATGAGCAAAACTTCTATTATTTTAAAAACAGCGGCACTTACGTTGTTGAAACTAATCCTGAACTGTTTGAAATAGTAACGCCCAATGGTAATGTTCCAGCGCCAAAAGATTGTTGTGCACGATGTTGGGTCAATGAAGAAGGTGGAGATCCACAAATAAGGATCGCTTCTGATAATCTTTTTGATGGGAACACGACAAGTCAATTGGCGGGATTTATCAAAGATGATGGCAAGCGCTATACTGACAAATACTTGGTTAGGGTCCAGCAGAATTCTTTGACGAAGGAGGCATTTCGATTCTTTCAAGTGTTAGAAAGTCAGCTGTCTATCAGTGGAGATTTATTTGATCCGCCGCCAGCCACTCTAAGAGGTAACGTGATCAACGTTATAGATCCTAAAAGCCCTGTGATAGGTTATTTTTATGCTTCAGATGTATCAACTGATTCAGTGTTTATGGATGCATCTTTAGTGACAGGCTCAGTCGCAGGTTTTGAGCTAAATGATGACTGCCGCACGCTGGCTAACTCAACGGATAAGCGCCCTTTCTTCTGGTAGCTAACGTGAGCTTTTTGAGTTTCATGTCAAGGTCTTAATATATTAGGGTTAATCTTAATATATTTGTTCGGGTTTCCCATGATTTGGGATATTATCCCGCCTTTACCTTTATAATTCTATCGAGCACAAGTATCAAGTGCTCGAGTTTATCGCCTTCCTGAGTAGAAAAATTAAAAAACTATAAGTGTTGGAGTCATTCTGACTGTCTTCCTATAGACCCTTTTATTCAAAAAACAACCAATTGATGCATCAACGTCTATACAGTTGCGGCGCATGCCTATTATTCCTTTTTTCAATAGTACAAGCTCAAGGTGATATCATAGGTATGGGGCATGCTGATGGTATAGTTATCACTTCAAGCGATGCTGATAGCCACCCTTCTGAGACATTAGATCGATCTGGCTTTCTTCCCAATCACAGCGCAGCTGCTAAGCTTACAGCACAAACTACTTTTGGTGCGACCTTATCAACTATCGAGGAGATTTCTGAGATGGGTTTTGAGGATTGGGTTGATAACCAAATGTCTATCCCTATAGGCACTTCACTCAAAGATGAAGTGACTATATATCACAACTTTAGGAAAGCCGGTGAGAATGACTCAGATGCAGGAACCAGTATGACTTTCTGGGACTACTCATGGTGGCAGTACCATATGACGCAGCCTGATTTTTTGAGACAGAGAGTTGCATTTGCTTTAAGCGAAATAATCGTCATATCGCGTAACTCTGGCTTCGGGAACAACCCTTACGCCTTTGGAGATTTCTATGATATACTTCTCAAGCATGCTTTTGGTAATTATAGAGACCTCTTACAAGAAGTTACATATCACCCAGCAATGGGAGAGTACTTGACTTATATCAATAACCCCAAAACGGATATTTCAGAAAATAGATTTCCAGACGAGAATTATGCTCGAGAAGTGATGCAATTATTTACAATTGGTCTTTTTGAATTGAATCCGGATGGCACACGAAAACTAGATGGAAGTGGAGAACCCATACCAACTTATGATAACTTAGACATCAGCGAGTTTTCTAAAATATTTACTGGTTTAATGTGGGGTGATAGACAGTTAATTAGAAACCAGTTTTTTAGAGGAGATCAAGATAGAATGAGCTATACTATACCGATGCAGATGCTCAATGAGATGCATGAGCCTGGACCCAAGACACTTCTTAATGGTACGAACGTTCCAGATAGAAGTCCAGTAGATGGCATAGCTGATATAGAAGATGCGATAGACAATCTATTTGAACACCCTAATGTTGGGCCTTTTATTGGAAAGTTATTAATTCAAAGATTGGTCACTTCTAATCCAAGTCCAGATTATGTGAGTAGAGTTTCTGCAACATTTGATGATAACGGAAGTGGAGTGCGCGGAGATATGCAGGCTGTTGTAAAGGCCATAATACTAGATAAAGAAGCTCGGTCTTGTGATGCTGTTGAAGACTCCAGTTTTGGCATGTTAAGAGAGCCGTTCATAAGATATGTACAACTATGCAACGCTTTCAACCTCAGCACTGAAAGCGGAAAATACCGCAATGCCATGGATGATATCAACGAGTTGATTAATCAGAAACCATTTTCCTCTCCAAGTGTCTTTAATTTTTTCCAACCTGATCATCAGCCGATAGGCGAGATAGCAGATCAAGATTTGGTAGCTCCAGAATTTCAAATAATTAATAGTCAATCACTGGTTGGATATCTGAATGGATTGAATGACTGGATCATACGTGATCAGCCGGCTGATGAGTGGGGGCTGTACAATGATGAGGAAGTCCCTGATAATGAAAAAGCATTCTTCCAATTAGATGATGAGATTAACATCGCTACAGATGATAGATTGCACGAGTTGGTTGATAGATTAAATCTTGTATTAGCTCATGGTAGACTAACTGAAAGAACTGAGGACATTATTATTAACGCCGTCAAGGAGTTTGCTAGTGAAGATAGAGATGACTTAGATCGTCGTGTAAGAGTAGCAATATACCTCGTGATGTCGACTCCAGAATTTCTAATTAATAGGTAGTCAATCCAACTAATAACCAAAAGAAAAAATAGAATCCAGCTATGGGTCATAAACATAAACACTCAAAGTCAAGAAGACAGTTTTTAGGACAGGCGAGCTGCGCGGCGATAGGGTCAACGACCTTCTTGTCTACAGCGCTCAATCTTGGGATGATTAATACTGCAGCAGCACGGCCGCATATTGTCGGAAGTGCAGATGATTATAAAGCGATCATATGTATTCTTCTCGCTGGTGGCGCTGATACATACAACGTGCTTGTTCCAACGGAAACCAGTGAGTACAATGATTATGCGGCCACACGATCATCATTGGCGCTAAGTAATGACTTTAGCCAAGGAGAACTATTGCCATTAGACTATAGTAACGCTGGTCGCACTTTTGCTGTTCATGGTGGCATGTCGAGAGTGAGAGATTTGTTTGATAGTGGAGACCTTGCCTTTGTGTCTAATATTGGAACACTCATAGAGCCGATAGCTAATCGTTCAGAATACAGTTCTGGAATAAAGAAGCTGCCATTAGGTTTATACTCTCATAGTGATCAAATAATGCAATGGCAAACTTCTGTACCTCAGGACAGGTCAGCATTTGGAGTAGGAGGGCGTATAGCAGATATCCTTGGAGATATGAATTCTATTCCTGAGATCTCAATGAATATTTCACTTGATGGGAAAAATCGCTTTCAAGCTGGACAGCAAACCTTAGAGTATTCTATTAGTAAAAACGCTAGTCCTGAGAACGTTGGGATTGATGGGTTGCCATCATGGTATAGTAATAGCGGTTTTCTCAACCAAACAAGAAATGAAGCGGTTGAGAGTATGGCAGAAAGGGTTTATTCTAATCTCTTTCAAAAGACATATGGGTCACTGACAAAGCAGGCCACTGAAAGTATAGATGTATTTGCATCAGCACTTGGAAAAGGCAGTCCACTGACCACTACTTTTTCAGATACTAATCTTTCAGAAGATCTCAACATGATGGCTAAGGTTATCAATGTGCAGCAACACCTTGGTGCTAATCGCCAGATCTTCTTTACGACATTTGGGGGTTGGGATCACCATGATGATGTGTTGGCCCGACAAGGTGGTATGTTACCTGTCTTGAGCAATGCACTTGGTGAGCTCAATGATGCGCTGATTGAGATGGGGTTACAAGACAAGGTGACCACATTTACAATTTCTGATTTTGCCAGAACCTTGACCAGTAATGGAAACGGATCTGACCACGCATGGGGTGGTAATCAAATGATCATGGGCGGTGCTATTAAAGGAAAGGAGATATATGGAGACTATCCTTCATTGAATCTATCAGAAAATAACCAGCTGAATCTCAATGAACGAGGAAGAATGTTGCCGACCACTTCAGTTGATGAGTTTTATGCAGAAATTGCCCTCTGGTATGGTGTAAGTCCTAACGATCTAAGTTATGTGCTTCCCAATCTTTGCAATTTCTATTCTCCCGGTTGCCCCTCTGGGCCGCCTGCAGACTTTGCTCCAATTGGAATGTTTAATTCATTTTAGAACAGAAAGGTATGCAAAAGATGATATTGAAATTTATAATTGTAGGTTTTGTATTGGTCAGTGCTTATGATATGACAGGCCAGGTCTGTGTTGGAACAGCTGGCGAAGTTACTTGGTCGTATTGGAGGAATCTACCAGATGACTCATTCGGTGAGATGTATGCTGATGAATACTATCCCGTTAAGCCCGATGGATCAAGGATAATCAACTCAGTATTATCTCCAGTGAACTTTGATAATGATTTTGGATCGATCATAAGAGGGTTTATATCCGTGCCAAGTAGTGAGTCCGTTCTCTTCAATATCACAGGTGATGATGACATCAGATTTTATCTGAGCTCGAACGAGAATCCGACTAACCTCCAAATGGAGGCCTACATCAATGGTCATACAGGTACTGATGAGCATGACAAATATCCTGAACAAAACAGCAGAGCTATAGCGTTGCAAGCAGGACAATATTATTACTTCGAACTACATCATATCGAAGGAGGAGGTGGAGATCATGTATCTCTTCATTGGAAGACGAGTTTTACAAGTTTGAATGTTTGGAATTTTGTCTCCAGCCAATACATTAATAACATAGGTTGTCAATCTGAAGCATGTCCAGAAAGAGGAACAGCTTGCAATGACGGAGATATTACAACTGCAGATGATGAACATGATGGTTTTTGTAATTGTGTAGGCGTTCAGACGACTACTAATTCCTGTGTTGGTGAGCGGGCAAAAGTAGAAGCATATTACTATGATCAGATCCCTGGAGGAGACTTAGAAGATCTCTATATGGATCCTAACTATCCAACTATGCCTGCTCGATATGAGCGATTGGATATGTTAGGAATAGAACATCGATTAGAAGCGGACTCTTTTGGGACTTTGGTGCAAGGTTACTTCACGGTGCCTGTTACTGGTCAATACGAGTTTAACATAACTTCCAATGTAGATGGTATCTTTTTCTTGAGTAGCAATGAGGATCCTGAGCTTAAGCAAACACATCAGATACTGACTTCTAATTCTACGGGTCCGACAGAGCATGATAAGTACATCTATCAATCAACTGCACCGTTGACTTTAGAGAAAGGTAAATACTACTATTATGAGATCAACCATAAAGAGTCTTCTTATACAGAGCACTACGGTTTATTCTGGAAGACACCTTTTGGAGTAGATGATCTATGGAAGCGACTACCTGCCTTCTATTTGTTCGATTATAATTGTGAGATCTCATGTATGACTGAAGGGACACTATGTGATGACGGAGATCGATTCACAAACAATGATGCTTTTGATGCTAATTGTAATTGTGTCGGAGTACCTTGCTCTGGCCCAGATTGTAACGATCCTTTGGCGAGCTATGTTCCTTATCCAGAGTGTGGTCTGACAGATCAACTGGACAACCGAGCTGATGCATCTTGGTTGTCGTGTCAGGCATCAACCTCTCCTATCGCTTCATATGGAAGTAGACACTGGTTACAATATGACCTTGGGGCGGAGCATAGGATATGGTCTTCTCATATTTGGAATTATAACGTAGCCAACGCCACTTCAGAAGGATTTCAAGATGTTGCTATTGATTATTCGCTTGACGGTGTTAGTTGGACAAACCTTGGAAATTATAACTGGGCGCAAGCCCCGGGTGACTCAGAGTATTCTGGATTCGCAGGGCCTGATTTTGGAGGGACAAAGGTTCGATATATATTGATTACGTCATTAGATCAATCGGGCGATTGTAGAGGGATTAGCAAAATGACTTTTGCGTCGCTCGCTTGCCAATCACAAGGGCTACCTTGTGATGATGGTAATGCCAATACATACAACGATACCTTTGATGATGATTGTAATTGTGTAGGCGCGGCTGGCTCTTTTGCTAACTGTACGCAAGATACATTGATGTTAGGCGATAGCACCTTGATGCTTGCTGATTACAGTGCTATTAAGCTGATCAATACGAAGAGTTCAGTGGGTGCAGGCGCAGATGTTTCTTTTGTGGCCAATGAGTCAGTAGAGTTGATGCCTGGTTTTGAAGGGGAAATTGGAGCAATATTAACTGTCGAGATTGATGACTGTAGACAGACACAATCCGTTACATCATCTAAAACAGTGAGAAATCTTAAGAAACAAATGGAGGATAATCCATTGGTGATCAAACGAGTGGATGATTCTGAAGATGTAATTATTGGATATCATGTCCGTGAGCAAGGCTTAGCTTCTTTGAAGATAATTGATATGGAAGGTAAGGTTGTCACTTCTTTATTGAACAACGAGGTAAATAACCCAGGATACTTTACAAAGAGAATAAGAACTAAGAAGTTAAGCTCTAAGAACTACACGATTGAGTTGCAAACCGGTGGTATGCAATTTGAAAAAGGTTTAGAGCTTTAATAGAATCGTAATCAACAAAGATCTAATCAATTGATAGTGATACAAGCGTATCGGTACCAAGTAACTTGCCTTCTTTATGAGTGTACCATTCTCTTGCAGCAGGCACTTTAAGTGACTTGTAACTTGTAGAGCCCGATAACAAGATGTACTCTCCATCATTGGCTTTCTCGTCATGATAAAACCGATAGCCTTCCATGGCATAACTCTCAGGATTAAAGTATATGTACCAGATATCTTCCCCTACTTGTGGATCGTATGTTACTTTGATCTCTATGCAAGTCTTTCCAAAAAAATCAACGATGTTATAGTCTGATCCTACGATGGTTCCTTCGTCCTCTAATGTCATCGGAAGTAACCAAAGGTATCTGTAGTAGTTCTTCATGAAGATCAGTCGA
>CALIHL010000050.1 GCA_938022935.1 uncultured Saprospiraceae bacterium | reverse complement strand
GCAGGGTTAAAGTCAAACTGCTCGATCTGCTGATCATCAGTATCGTCAAGATAATCTCCTAAATATACTTGACCACCATCAGTGAGATAAAGTGTATCATTTGAAAAATTCAACACCTGACTATCGGTGTTATCTATATATCCACCTAAGTATACAAATCCGCCATCTTCTAAATAAAGAGTGTCATTTGAGAAACTTAAACCCTGGTCATCTGATCCAACATTGTTCAATGCCGACAAATCAATTGTATCCACACCGCCATCCTCAAGTGCTATATAAACTTCATTAGTGGCTGAGTTAAACTCAAACTGTTCGATCTGCTGATCATCTGTATTATCTAAATAGTCTCCTAAATAGATCTGACCACCATCTTCTAAATACAAAGTATCATTTGAAATAGAAAGTGACTGATCATCCGTGTTGTCTAAGTAGTCTCCCAAGTAGATCTGACCACCATCTTCTAAGTATAAAGTATCATTTGATAAGTTAAGAACCTGATCATCTGAACCAACGTTACTTAAGGCAGACAAGTTTAGAGTATCCATCCCGCCATCTTCAAGCGAGATATACACTTCATTAGTAGCTGAGTTAAACTCAAACTGCTCAATCTGCTGGTCATCTGTATTATCAAGATAATCTCCTAAGTATACTTGACCTCCATCGGATAGATAAAGTGTATCATTAGAAAAGTTTAAAACTTGATTATCTGTATTGTCGATATAACCACCTAAATAAACAAATCCTCCATCTTCTAAATAAAGAGTGTCATTTGAAAAACTTATAATTTGATCATCTGTGTTATCAAAGTAATCTCCTAAATAAACTTGCCCTCCATTATCTAAATAGAGTGTGTCATTTGAAATAGTTAATTGTTGATCATCTGTTGCTGGATCGCCTTGTGGACCTTGAGGCCCAGTTAGATCACCAGTTGTATAATCTGTTCCATCTGAGAAAGTCAAAGTAAGTGTACCATCTGCGTTGTGTACAGTATTTGTAACACTTCTGCCATCTGCTCCAGCAGCTCCATCGGTACCATTTGTTCCATCAACACCGTCTACACCATCTGTACCATTTTGCCCATCTGCGCCAGCAGGGCCAGTCAAATCATCCGTTGTATAAGTTGATCCATCTGAAAAAGTCAAAGTAAGCGTACCATCAGCATTGTGTACAGTATTGGTTACACTTCTGCCATCTGCTCCAGCAGCTCCATCCAAACCATCTTGCCCATCAACACCAGCAGCCCCTTGAGGGCCTGTCAAATCTCCAGTTGTGTAATCAGTTCCGTCAGAATAAGTAAGCGTAAGCGTACCATCTGCATTAAAGGTCGTATTTGTAATTCCTCTACCAGCTGCGCCATCTTGGCCATCTATACCATTAGCACCCGCAGGACCAGTTAAATCATCTGTTGTATATGTTGAGCCATCAGAGAATGTCAATGTCAACGTTCCGTCTGTGTTGTGTTCCGCACCTGTAATACTTATGCCATCTTGTCCGTCCGCTCCGTCTTGACCATTCGTTCCGTCAGCTCCGTCTTGACCATCTACTCCATTAACTCCTGCCTGCCCTTGAGGGCCAGTTAAATCTCTTGTTGTGAAAATTGTATTGTCTGAAAAATAGAAAGTAAGAGAACCATCAGTATTATGACTTGCACTATCTACGCTAACTCCATCTATCCCATCTGTTCCTTGAAGTCCAGGGTAGTTACTAAGATCTACAGTTCTTGAGTTTCCATTTTCTATTTCAATTGTAAGTATCGATCCAGTCAAATCAAAATTTGTAATCTGCTGATCATCTGTATTCAAACTCGCCAAATCTACAACTTGAGTGTTACCTCCGTCTATTGAAATTGAAAGCTCAGTTCCACTTAATGTTAAGTCCGTTATTGTTTGATCATCTGTATCAACCCCGATGATATCAGTAAGATCTACAGTCATGGTATTACCACCTTCAATGGAAATAGTCAAGATGTTACCGTCCAACCCGAACTGCGTAACATCTTGATTATCACTATCTCCTTTTAAGCATAACCAATTGGGTGCTGTAGGAATTCCTACATTCACCTCAACACAGATTGTCTCTGTGTTAAATATTGTCAAGCCTGTTGGTGGCATTGAAATATTATCTCTTTCACTTATATTCATTCTTGGCCATAAGAAACCTTTGGACTTACTTTCTAATTCTAAAAGTGAACTCGGGTTAATTGTATTTGGGTTATCACCCATCTTTATCTGTGCGGTACTGACAGATATGGATGTAACAAATAAGGTTAAGGCTAAAAAGAATTTTAAGCCGGCGTTTAAGCCTAATCTAATCTTGGGATATATTGTAATCATCTTACAAATTGTTTTTGCTCAGAACACCTGCTTACAAAACTTACCTCTGGGGAAGGAGAGGATGAATTATAAATACTGCAGATGATCGTTTTGAGCGATCAAATGGTTATTCTAAAATCTATTATTGGATATTGGATTGATTGGGTTCGAGCAGTGTTAGTACAAGTAGTGTTAGTACTAGTTCGTAATCAATCCTTCTGTTTGGGAAGATGGAGGGGAGTCCATCTTGCGTAGTTGTTCTAATAATTTTCATTGGGTTAGGTGTTATGCTATATATGAGACACTTCTTCATATTACACCCCCTACATCCATGACCGATTTCTAACATATTAGAAGAATTTATCTTCTATTTTGCTAGATAAATATCAAAACTTATTGGATTACCCCTACAATAAGCATCTTTTCCTTTTCAACCTACTGGATGATTCTTCTTGTTTTATTTGTCCCTTTTCTCGTGATTTTTATCGAATATCTGCTGTAGAACGTAGATAGAATGCTACCAATAACACGATCTTGATACTACTCTTACGTTCAATAGCGAATCAAAAAGTATTTGTTATGAGTAGTTTCATTTATGAAAATCAAAACTCTAAGTCATTCTTTAATATGGCCTGGATAGGATTTATTCTCTCTGCTTTAGGCATGACAGTGGGCATCCTATATGCCAATGTAGACTTGGCATCTAAAGGATTCTTAATTATGTCCTATTTATTTAGCGTAAGCTCCTGCTTTACTGTCGCTAAAGTCGTGAGAGACAGACACGAAGAAGACCTATACATCAACAAGGTGGATCGTAAGGGAGCATAAAACATGGTAGGATAGCTATGAAAAGAGCTTTCATAAAAACATTCTCCTTCATATAACTAAAAAGGGCAGCTTTATAAGCTGCCCTTTCTTTTGCGGAGGAGGAGGGATTCGAACCCCCGATACCTTGCGGTATGCCGGTTTTCAAGACCGGTGCATTCAACCGCTCTGCCACTCCTCCGGTTGATATTCTCTTGTCCATCTCATCACGCTGAGTCTCCAAGAGGGCGCAAATGTAAGACAAGGATATATACAGTCCAATATTTTACGAACAAAAAAGGTAATCTTTCACCGCAACCGCTATTCTCTCTCCATCTAAGGCCGCACTTAGGATGCCACCAGCATATCCAGCACCCTCTCCTGCCGGAAATAATCCTTCAACATCTTCATGCATCAGACTCTCTTTATCTCTTGGTATCCTGATCGGAGCACTGGTTCTACTTTCCAAACCAACAAATTGAGCCTCAGAAGTAATATACCCACGCATGCGCTTATCAAATACCTTCAGTGCCTGCTTGATTTTTGTCACTATGTCTTGAGGAAGAAGCTCATGCATCGGGGCAGCATAAATCCCAGGTATATATGATGTTTCCGGCAATGTAGCACTCACACGGCCTTTCAGAAAGTCAGTAACTCGCTGTGCTGGCGCAGCTTGACTTCCATCGCCGTGGTTAAATATCTTTTGCTCTAGCCCTTGCTGATATTGTACGCCACCAAAGACATCATCTCCTCCAGGATTATCATCTATCGTAACAACCATTGCAGCATTTGCGAAAGCACTATCCCGTTTAGACAAAGACATACCGTTAACCACGATCTCTCCCGGCGAAGTAGCGGCCGGTACGATTAACCCTCCCGGGCACATGCAAAAAGAGAACACCCCGTGGTTATCGACCTGACAGCTCAGCGAATAACTCGCTGCAGGCAAATAATCGCCTTTAGGTTGATTATACTGAATCTTATCGATCAGCGGCTGCGGATGCTCTAAGCGCATGCCCATGGCAAATGGCTTAAACTCCATGCCTATACCTTTCTTATGACATAACTTATAGATATCGCGAGCAGAATGCCCCGTACAAAGGACCACAGCATCACCTTCATAGACTTTGTCATCTTGAGCAACGACCTTTTTGATCTTACCTCCTTCAATCTCAAAGTCAATAACCTGCGTGTTAAAGTGGATGCTCCCACCTGCTGACTCTATCGTCTCGCGGATATTAGCAACGATCTGCGGTAGCTTATTGGATCCGATATGAGGATGTGCATCAATCAAGATATCCGCTTTGGCTCCATGATCGACCAGCACTCGAAGCACCTTCTTCACATTGCCTCGCTTGACAGATCGCGTATATAACTTCCCGTCAGAGTAGGTGCCTGCACCTCCTTCTCCAAAGCAATAATTAGAGTCAGGATTAACAATATCACGTTGTTGGATATCTCGCAGATCTCTCCTTCGTGCTCTAACGTCCTTACCTCTGTCTAAGACAATCGGACGTAGTCCTAACTCTATGCATTGTAGTGCCGCAAAGTATCCGCATGGCCCTGCACCGATGATGATGACTTGCTTTGCTTCGCCGAGCTTCTTGTAAGTGATCGCATCGGCCGCTTGACTTTTCTCTTTACTTTCGTAAAATACTTGCACCCTAAGTTGGTACTTGGGAGATTTGCCCCGAGCGTCAATTGACCTCTTCACCAATACGACGTCAGTAATCTCCTCAATCGACCTTTGGGTAGACTGAGAGATGGCCTTCTTCCAGTAAGCGACATCATCCTTGTATCTCGGCGTAACTCTTATATTGATAAACTCAGCCATAGATAGATCTTAATGACGTGGACAATGACTTCCATCGTTCAAGGATGCCCTTTGCTTGGCTTAAAGAGAGCATAGATCCTGCATCAGAACTCGCTTTTGACGGGTCGGGATGCACTTCCATAAATATGCCCAATGCTCCTGAACACAAACCAATCTTACCCATAAGCTCTATCTCTTCAGGATTGCCTCCTGACACTCCTTTTACCTGATTAGTTCTCTGAGTGGCATGTGTTGTATCCATGACAACCAGTTCTTGCTTTGACATAACATCTACGTTACGCCCATCAACAATCAAGTCACTATAGCCAAACGAGTTACCTCTCTCCGTGAGCATCACATTCTCATTGCCAACATACCTTACTTTCTCTGCACCATATAACATAGAAGCGCCTGACATAAACTGTCCTTTCTTGATATTAACTGGTTTGCCTGTATCTGCAGCGGCTAATATCAGATCAGTCTGGCGACATAAAAATGCCGGTATCTGTATAAGGTCTACCGCATCTGCCACAAGTGAAACATCCACGACTTCATGTATATCAGTCGTCGTCGGCATATCAAACGCCTCTTTGATCGACTGAAGGATGCTAATCGCTTCTGCATCTCCGATACCTTTAAAGGAATCAACCTTGGTTCTGTTGGCCTTCTTAAACGATCCTTTGAATATATATGGGATCTCAAGTCCTATACATATCTCTTTCATCTCACCAGCTATCTGATGACAAGTCTCGGATGACTCGATGGCACAAGGTCCCGCGATCAGAAAGAAACTTTCAAATTGCCTTTTGAAGATTGTATCCAACACTTGATTCATAAAACGATAATGATGGGGTGAGCGCAAGGTACTGCTATTCTAACCCTTGATACCTTGACTATTTAACCAACGTCTATATACGCCGGCATTTCGCTCATGCTCCGCATTGGTTTTTGCAAATAAGTGACTACCGTTATACCCTGGCTTGGCACACATAAATAGATAATCATGCTGATCTGCATCAAGCACGGCATCTATACTTGATATACTCGGCATACAGATGGGGCCTGGTGGCAGTCCGTTGTTTAGATACGTGTTATAAGGTGATTCGTGAGCGAGGTGCTTGTTGAGCACCCTTCTGATCGTGAAGTCCCCTACTCCATAAACCACAGTAGGATCCGCTTGAAGTGGGATACCTTGCCTAAGCCTATTCAGATATAAACCAGCGATGATAGGGCGCTCGTCTCCTTGTATACTCTCTTTTTCAACGATAGAAGCCAAAGTCGCCACCTCTTGTTTTGTCATGTCCAATGCTTGTGCCGCTGCTAGTCGTCCCTTTTGCCCCCAAAACTTCCTGTGCTCTTTAACCATCCGATCTACAAACTCCTTTGGATCTAATGTCCAGTATGCCTCATAAGTATTAGGAATGATCGTACTGATCACTGATTCTTCTGATAATCCATGCTCTGATAAGAATGATGGATCCATAAGAGCATTTAGTATAGAGATTGAGTCTGCCTCAATCTTAGTTGCCACATCTCCCGCGATGTCAGCAATCTTTCTGGCAGCACTTATCGTTATCTTGATAGGTTCTTGATCTCCAGACCTAAGTTTGCTGATGAGTTCTCGATTACTAAGGTTGGGCGCTATTATATATTTGCCGGGCTTAACTTTAGTATACTTCATCAATCCCGCTACCCACTCAAAGGATGAAGTGTTATCTAATATGTTTTCTTGGCTTAAGAGCTGACTCACGTCTGCAAAAGTGGATTGAGATGGTATGAAGATTTCTTTTGCTTCAGTGTGCAAGGTGTTTTCACCAAATATTCTCTGTCCACCGATTGCTGCTATTATACCAATCAATATGATCGCAACAATACTAATCTTGACAAGTCGCTTGAACATGATAATATGTTATCGCTTTAACAATTATGTTACTGAGCGGATGCCACTGGGCGAGTTGGTTCCATCTTCATAACAATCTGAGAACCGTTGTGCAACTGATGGTTGATCTTAACTGTTTCTAAAAATCCATCTTGAGCAAAGTTCTTCCACAACATCCGTTCTCCCTTCCCATCATCTATCAACATGATCGGTTGGCCTACAAAGTTGAACATCTCGCTAGAAGATAACAACTTGAACAACTTAGGCTCTACTTGGCTATCATTGTCTAGCATCACACAAAACTCATCAGAGTCTGCATAATGGTAGATCCCCGAACCTACTACCTGATCATATCGACCATACGCATAAGTATAGTCGGACTCAAACTTGTACCACATACCATCTGCACCCTTTGGTTTTGCTCTACCGCCATTGACAGCAACGCCATATGGTGTAAGGTAAAAAGTTGGTAGATCCCACAGTTTACCAGGTAGAGACTTTTGACGCCCCTTGATTACCTTCTTGATAAACTTCCTGATATACTTGATATCGTCGCCATCTTTTGCCTTTTGCACATTAATATGAAATGACAACTTTTGCCTTAACTCTTGAGGAGAAGATGTAACTTCTTTTTCCTCACATGAAACGAGTAGAAGTACTGCGAAGAATCCTAATATTCTAATCATATCACTGGTTTATTATCCATTTCAACAAGCTTGATCTGCATGCCATTGTTGACTTTATACTCATGAGTTCCAACTATAGCCATGACGCTTCCATTATAGTTGACCGTCCATACTTTTGGTTCATACTCTACATTATCATCAAGCATGTATAAGCTTTTATCCTCCAGTCTAAAGTGATATCGTCCTCCTCCTGTTACTTTATCATTGATACCGTGTCTATACCTAAAGTCATCGTCAAACTTGATCCAATGTCCATCGTAGTCACCTACACCTGAGATCGAACCAGCATTGTAGACAAACTCAGGATTCCAATATGCATAAGTAAGCATAGCAAGCGCCTTCGGTTGCTCCTTCACTCTATGATTGATGATACCCATCGCTTGCACACGGATCTGATCTACTGACTTAAAGGATCCACCTTTTTGTATATTCATCGGGAATACATCTCCATTGTGGGCCTCATATTCAGTTTTAAGTGCTGCGGTTACAGTCTCTGTTTGTCTACCTGACTCACCTGATCCTGACTTTTGATTACAAGCTATAAGGATCGTTAAGCTTAGGAAAGTGAAAGTTATATATGTTATTCTCATTAATGTACTTCTGTGGAGATTATCATCTCCTGATAGATCAGTTTATATTGCAGACAAAATAACTAACAGACATTACGTCTATGTCATTGTCCGCCGATGTACACAAATTTATAGAAAAAGAGGAGCTTTTTCTTGAATCCTCTGCCCTTCTCTGTGCAGTGAGCGGAGGACGTGATTCGATGGTTATGCTGGACATACTGCGGAAGCTGGGATATAAGATCCAAGTTGCCCATATCAACTATATGTTAAGGGGAGATGATTCTATTGAGGATCAAGCGCTGATCAAGCGATACTGCCACGATCATAAGCTCACTTTACATAGCAAAGAGCTTACCTCCATTGAAGTTCTCTACCTCGAGAAAGGTAACTTGCAAGAGAAAGCTAGAGACATTCGCTATGGTTGGTTCAAGGAGTTATTGAAGACAACAGCTTGCGATGTTGTTTGTATTGCACATCATCGAGGCGATGTTGCAGAGACGTTTATCCTTCATGCTTTACGTGGTGCTGGTATCAATGGCCTTAAGTCTATCCAGCAAACTTCTGGATATATCAGGCGTCCATTACTTCACGCACATCCTTCTGAGATAGATTATTATGCTTCAGAATTCAATATTTCATTCAGACTTGATGCGTCCAACTTCAATGACAAGTATGATCGCAACTATATCAGGAACAACACGATCAAGTCACTCCAAGAACGATGGCCGTCTGCTATAGATAAGATCTCTGATGCTTCCGCAAATGTTTCTCAAGAACTCGACCTTTTAAACTTCTTGATAGAACAAGAGAAATCGAAATGGATTACTTCTACTCATAATGAGATTAAGTTAGGGCCTATAAGCAAACTAAGAGTATTAGAGCAGAGCCAGGTTCTTACATACTATATGATTAAGGATCATGGTTTCAATTATGAGGTGATTAATCAGATGTTATCTGAGTTATCTTCTCAAGGTGCGATCTTCTATAGCGAAAGTCACTCAGCTTGTATTCACAATGATCATGTATTGATCAGAGGAAGATCAACCAAAGATGGACAATCATATGAAATAGTCGAACCAAAAGAAATTGAACTACCCAATGGACAACTTAGAATTAGCGAGACCAATCAACTCCCGTCATCAAGAACACAAGGAACAGAATATATAGAGTTGGAAGCATCAAGGTGGCCCCTGCAGATTAGAATATGGCAAGAAGGTGACAAGATTAAACCACTCGGCATGAATGGCAAAACCAAGAAAGTAAGTGACATCCTCATAGATCAAAAAGCAAGCTTCTTTGAAAAAGAAGAGCAACTTGTTGTTTTGGATAATGCAGGTGAAGTGATCTGGCTTGTTAATAGAAAGCTCTCGGAAATGGTTAAATACAAAACTGACACCAACACCTACTTAAAGTTAGAATACATCCCCACTTTATAAAACCACCTTATTCACAAAGCGCTTGATCTCATCATGAGGTATATGATGCTTTCCTTTAAAGACACTACTCGCGACATTAAGTTTATTCTCGCTGATCAAGTCCTTCAATTTTTCAACTTGCTCTTCAGTTATAAACTTGTCACTATCACCATAATGGAGAAAGATCGACTTCTCTCTTAAGTAATTCTCCATATGCAGATAACTGATATCCTCAGGTATCCACCCTGCCCAATTAGTCAAGTCCGTAAACCTCGGTTGAGAAGCATGTATCCATCTCCACAACGTCGCACAACCTTGTGAGAATCCTATCAGATGGATTTTTACTTCCTGATTGACATGTCTACAATAACGATCATAGAGCAGATCAAGAAATGAAACAAATGCTACTATTTCTTCATAACGATGGCGCTTAGTCATCCAACATGCAACAGGCTCGTTGTTTGCATGCCAATAGAAAGAGTTTAATGCTTCTGGGCAGATTACAAAGTGATCACTCGGGTCGAGAAACTTTAACTTCTCTTTCATATACTCTCCTGTCTGGCCATAGCCATGGAGTGCGATCCAGATATGCTTTGTCTTTTTTGTCAGCTCACCATTAGTAAAGTAATGCCCTGATGATTCTACTGCTATACTTCTCCTACTCATCTCTACTTTTCTCTTTCTAAATCTCTTTTCAATCAACCCTCTAAAGGGCTACAATGTAGGCATGACTTCAAACTTGTAAGCTGTCGATGTCTTATACGTCTCTCCTGGCTTCAGCAAAGTCGATGGAAAGGCCTCCTGATTTGGACTATCCGGGAAGTGCTGCGTTTCTAAACACAAAGCAGATCTTTTACCATACACGACTCCTCCTTTTCCAATGTTAGATCCATCCAAAAAGTTACCAGAATAAAACTGAACACCTGGCTCAGAAGTATACACCTTCATGATCACACCAGACACATGTGATCTTACTGTTGCAAATGGCGAAGACATACTTGGTTCATCTAAAACATAGTTATGATCATAACCTCCACCAAACTTTATCTGCTCATCGTCCCTCTCAATCCCTCTTCCAATCTTTGAAAAATTAGAGAAGTCAAAAGGCGTATTTGCTACATCTGCCAATTCTCCAGTTGGTATCAATAATTCATTTACGGGCGTATACTTACTTGCTCTTAGCTTCATCTCATGATTCAGCACATCACTGCTATCTGCGCCATTAAGATTGAAGTAACTGTGATTAGTAAGATTGACATGTGTCACTTTATCTGTGTTGGCTGTATAGTCTATTTGTAGTGCATTCTCCTCAGTCAGGGTATACACAACTTCTATGGACAACTCTCCTGGATATCCTTCTTCCCCATCTTTACTAACATAAGCCAGCTTTAGCTGTGGGAATCCTTCGCTACTCATCGCTTCCTCAGCTGCCCAAATCACCTTATCAAACCCCTTCGTGCCGCCATGCAAATGATTGGGACCATTGTTCGTCGCTAAGTCATATGTTGTGCCATCAATTGTAAACTTCCCTTTTGCAATCCGATTACCATATCTACCTATAATGCCACCAAAATATGGGTGCTCTCCTAAATAACCAGACAGATCATCAAATCCAAGTGCAACATCCAATGGTGTTTCTGTTTTATTAGGCACTTTGATAGATTGTACTATACCGCCATAATTTGTAATGGCTACTGTCATCCCATTTTCATTGGAGATCGTATACAGATCTACCTTACCATCCGGCGCTGATCCAAAATCAGACTTTACAACTGTTCCTTTCAATTTCACTTTTTGTTCGTCCATATTCTTTTTCTTCTCTCCACAACCAAACATGATTACAGCCAAGAGAAAAAAGTATTTATAAGAAGTATTCATAGTTATATCATTTACGAAAGTGTAAAAACAAAATCACTACACTCCACTAAAACTGATCATAATAAATGCAATCACACCCAAGACAAGCAGTGTTGCCAAGATATCTCCTATACCATAACTCGCTCGATTCTCTGCTTTCTGTTCTGCGGTAACTGAGCCCATGGTCAATCCTGCCAACTGAGCACTTGACGGCTTCGGTGCAGTCAAACTAAATCCTATAGCGAGACAGACGCATATTGCAAAAAAGTAAACACCAAAGACCAGCCAATTGATAGTTGCAAAACTGTGTATCAACGTGCCATCTGTCAAGCTATCTTGGGATAATTCTAAAAACAGTTTTACAAACCCAAGGATAAAACCACCTACCAATGTTGCAAAAGCTCCTCTGGCATTGATACGATCCCAAAAGATCCCTAATAAGAAAATCGCTGCTATCGGAGGCGCTAAGTAGGATTGAACTTTTTGAAGATATTCGTACAATCCATCTGACAGCATCGTGATGATCGGAATCCAAAGTATACCCATAAACACAACTACGACAGTCGCTATCTGACCAATCCTTACTAACTCCTTTTCAGGTTTTGTAGGATGTAACTTTTTATAAATATCAAGTGTAAACAATGTAGAACAAGAATTGAAAACCGATGCTAAAGAACTCATCAGCGCCGCTAACAATCCTGCAGCCACAAGTCCTCGAAGGCCAGCAGGCAACAGATTAGACATCAATACTGGAAAAGCCTCATCTGGTGTATCCCAATCTAACTCCCCCCTCATCTTTAAAGCTAATGCTACAACGCCAGGTATCAAGAACAAGAAGATCGGCATCAACTTAAGTAAAGCACCGAAGATAGTACCACGTCTCGCTTCCTTCAGGTTACGCGCTGTTAACACTCGTTGCACAATCACCTGATCCGTACACCAATACCAGATACCAACAATAGAACTTGTCAATAAAAGCGGCAACCAGGGATAATCAGGATCTGAGTTGGGACGCCACATATTGAGGTATTCTGGTGTCACTGTCTCTGTAAGCGACTCCCAGCCGCCAACGGCATTGAGCCCCAGAACAGTCAATGTTGCCGCTCCTAACACCAAGACTATTGCCTGAATTGTCTCTGTGTAAACTACTGCTCTCATCCCACCAAGTACTGTATATATTCCTGTAAGCACAACCGTTGACACAGCACCTACCCAAAACTCTATGCCCAATAGTGCCGACACAACGATACCTCCAGCGTAAATGGTAACAGACACCTTGGTCAAGACATAAGCAACAAGCGACACAACTGATAGGACCCATCGCGACCTTGCGTCAAATCTTCTTTCTAAAAACTCAGGCATTGTAAAGACACCACTTCTCGCATAGTATGGGAGAAAAACCCAGCCCAACATCAGCACGATCCACGAGTGGAGCTCATAGATGAGTAACGGCATTTTATCACTGGCACCATTGCCCGCAAGGCCAACGACATGCTCAGATCCGATGTTAGATGCGAAGATGGATGCTCCAACTACGAACCAGCCGATATTTCTTCCTGCTAAGAAGTAATCTTCAGTATCCTCTTGCTTCTTGCGGATGACCCACCATGCGATCCCAAGGAGGATTAAAAAGTAGATCGCGATCACTATCCAGTCTAAAGTCTCAAGGCTTTTCATAGCAGTTCTTCTGATGATGAGTCGAAAGAAACGAATTAATAGCTAATCTTAATAATCACAGCGATCACATCATAAGAGTTCTTTGCGCATGATCTATATTTGGCGTCTATGACTAATGTCCCCTTAGCAGAACGAATGCGTCCAAAAACACTGGATACATATGTTGGACAAGAGCATCTTCTTGGTACTGGAGCAGTGCTCCGCCAGTCCATCGAAAACGGTCAGTTGCCTTCTATCATCTTATGGGGACCGCCAGGTGTAGGTAAGACAACGCTTGCGCAAATCATTTCTCAAGAACTGAAGCGACCATTTCATATGCTGAGTGCCATTAATAGTGGCGTAAAAGACGTCAGAGAAACGATCAAGAAAGCAGAAGGACAGCGGTTTTTCAGTCAAGCATCACCGATTCTCTTTATAGATGAGATACATCGGTTTAGTAAGTCTCAGCAAGACTCGTTGCTCGGAGCTGTAGAACGTGGTACAGTGACTTTGATTGGCGCAACGACTGAGAACCCATCATTTGAGGTGATCTCTGCGCTACTATCCAGGTCTCAAGTCTATACGCTCAAAGCGCTCAGCAAAGAGCAGCTTCAGCACATTGTAGATCAAGCAGTGTCAAAGGATGAGTGGCTCAATAAGATGGACATCGAGATCAACGAATATGACTCGTTACTCAAATTTGCAAACGGAGACGCACGAAGATTACTTAATGTCCTTGAGCTTGTACTTAATCAATCCCAAGGCGAAAAGTTAACAATTGACAATGCCCTCGTAGAGCATGTCATCCAAGGTGATATGCTCAATTATGATAAGACTGGAGATCAGCACTACGATACCATATCGGCATTTATAAAGTCAATAAGAGGAAGCGATGCCGATGGCGCCATATACTACCTGGCTCGGATGATAGTCGGAGGTGAAGATCCGATCTTCATCTGCAGAAGGTTAGTCGTCTTGGCATCTGAAGATATTGGCCTCGCTAACCCTAATGCCTTGCTTATCGCAAATGCCTGCTTTGATGCAGTCAAGAAAATCGGTCTCCCAGAAGGTCGTATCCCAATGGCACAAGCCACCATCTATTTAGCGACTTCGCCAAAGAGCAACTCTACTTACATGGCGATTGGTGCAGCGATGAAAGTGGTTCGTGAGACTGGCAATCTATCCATACCGCTTCACTTACGCAATGCCCCAACTGGTCTCATGAAGGACATGGGCTATGGTGATGGTTATGTCTACACTCATGAACAGGAAGCTGGAAAAGACTACCACTATCTGCCTAAAGAGATAAAAGACTTGACTTTCTTTAAACCGAAGACTGTTGGTGCGGAAGCAAAGATCGCCCAAGCGATAAAGGATGCAGCTCAAAAATGACGTGAGCTTTTGCCTTCAGGAATGATAATTCCTGATGAAACAGTATCGAGTATTTTTAGTTTTTTAGGAGATTAGGGACCATCTTTGCACAAAGTCTCATCATGTCGGGTAATGTATTTGGAAAAGTATTTCGCATCAGCACATTTGGTGAATCTCATGGTGTCGCCGTCGGTGTAGTAATCGATGGTTGTCCAGCTGGTGTCAAGATCGATATGGAAGCCATCCAAAGAGATCTAACCAGGAGACGCCCTGGCCAATCAAAGATCGTAACCCAACGAAAAGAGGCAGATCAAGTGTCTATCCAATCAGGCATCATGAACGGCATGAGCACTGGAACGCCTATCTCTCTGGTGATCATGAACAAGGATCAAAAGTCCAAAGACTACGATCATATCAAGGAGAAGTTTAGACCTTCTCACGCTGACTTTACTTATCAGGAGAAGTATGGTATAAGAGATTATCGCGGTGGAGGAAGATCATCAGCGAGAGAGACTGTAGCACGAGTAGCCGCAGGTGCGATTGCTAAAGAATTCATCGCTCAATCAGGTATCAATGTACATGCTTTCGTCTCGCAAGTCGGAGATCTTAAGCTTACCAAAAGCATTTCTGATCTTGGTTATCGTCACATCGAAGAAAATATAATCAGATGTCCCGACCCGGAACTAGCAGAGCAAATGATCGACTTAGTCAAAGCTGTCAAAAAGGATGGCGATACAATCGGTGGAAAGATCACATGTGTGGTCGATGGTGTTCCTGTTGGATTAGGAGAACCAGTATTTGACAAACTCCACGCTGACTTAGGAAAGGCCATGCTATCTATCAATGCCGTTAAAGGCTTTGAATATGGTTCTGGCTTTGATTCAGTCCAGATGCGAGGGAGCGAGCACAATGATATATTTCAAAAAGAAGGGAACAAAGTCACAACTGTAACCAACTTCTCTGGAGGTGTACAAGGTGGCATCTCCAACGGCATGCCGATCTCTTGCAATATCGCCTTCAAGCCAGTTGCCACATTAATGAAAGATCAAGCATCAGTCGATAAGTCCGGTGCTAAAGTAACTGTCACTGGAAAGGGTCGTCATGATCCATGTGTTGTACCGAGAGCTGTACCTATTGTTGAGGCCATGGCTGCACTTGTGATCGCAGACCACTTGCTAAGAAGCAGAACTAATAAGGCATAGCTATTTCTTCTGAGTAGAAGAAGTCGGTTGACCATCTTTGATTTCCTTAACCATCTCATCAAGTGCATCCTCAAGTTCTATTACAGAACCAAACTCCTTACGGTAGTTGATACCAAATCCGTGACGCTGTCGACGAGTTGCAAAGACATCGTCATAGTCAAAGTTGCTATAGAATCTCAACTTTAATCTTCGGTCTTCTGTGATGTACCAATCCAATGAGAAATCACCAGTGACATAGTTATCTACAGTTCCAAATTGATTGTCCCTCACATAATTACCACCGATATTTAGGACGAAGTTGTCGTTCTTAAAATGGTTACGAACGTTCAGCTGCACTTCATCTGGCACTACATCCAATAGCCCCTCGAAAAGGGTAGCGTTATCATCTAAAAGGGATGTGTTCTGAGCCAAGCCAATCTCAAAGTCAATTGCGGATATAAAATCATCTTCTCCCAACCTACTCGACAAGTAGTCACTGAATAAATTAGAAAGTTGACTGGTTAAAAACTGAGTTATCGTATTAGTACCAGTCTGACCAACATCCTTAGAAGAAATGGTTGTTAGCGCATCTCTATCCGGCAGAAAGTTATTAAAGAAAAGAAGCCCAACCACTTGGTTATTGATTCCATTTTCGGTTGACTTCAATGTTCTAATCTTATTTTGAGCATACGTTCTTACATTTCCAGTGAGATTTGGAAATGCGATATCAAAGTTAATCTCCGGATTAAACAACTGTCCCGTCAATATCAACTTGAGATCAATCTGTCTTCTTGTACTGAGCTCTGACCCCTCTAAAACTCCAAATTCACTCAAAAGATTTTCTAAAGGTGCACGCAGACTTGGATACTCAGCAGACACATCCAAGGTTGCATTTAGCGGATCTCCTGTCCAGGAGACAGTTCCTTTATCTCTAACAACGAATGGTTTTGCAATCAAGCCATATGCCGTGTAGAGATACTCTCCAGATAAGATATCGTAGCTTCCATAAGCTGTAAACTCTCCATCTCTTTTTACATTCAATTGGATGTTCCCTTCTCCATTGCCTACCAGAGTGTTGCTCGTCGCTTCGTCATAGATAATCGATACGACAGCATCCCTGGTAAAAGTAAGGGCCATTTCAAAATCAACACCTTGATCTTTTAGTAGCTCAGCTAGTGACTCAACATCTGATGCCGTTTCAACTGTATCAACAGCATTTTCAAAAACGATAAATGATTCATCCAAAGCATACTCTTCAGAACCTAATGGAATATATAAATGAGTTAGTTTTTGCAACTCAGCATTGACTACAATATCAATCGCATCAAAAGGTCCTCTAAATGAGATATCGATAGCCCCAACCCCTGTACCATAGTACAATGGATTATCTTCTATTGTCGTATTGAGACCTATAAATCGTGGAGAGCTAATATCTAAGTCTGCACGAATGTTAGCCAATAGATTATGCCTTAAGCCTCCTTCAATCACCCCAACATTATCCAATGCATCGATCATCTCGACACCCGTAAAGTCAATAAAGTTCTCATCGATCTTAACTGTCTGATCTTCCATACGATAAAACGCTCCGAGAAAGTCAACTTTGACACCGGCATTTTTTATAATCCCGTCTCCTCTTAACTTAAGATCATCAAGGGGGCCAGACAGGTTAGCCGTTATATCAGTTGTACCGATGGTCTCAGATATGCCATCTTCGATGATGTACTCAAAGAAGCTCATCGGATAGTCTTCTATATTGACATCAGCGTTGATCGCCGAAGCATCAAGATCTGCATACCCTGTGACGTAGAGATTTTGAGTATCCTTTTCAATCGCCAAGTCTATGTTGATTACATTCTCATTATCAACACCACGCTTTGCTTTCAATTCTAACTTACCGAAGTCATCTCCATTGACTTTGAAGTCATCAACATTTAAATATCCTTCGAGTACTATGTCTTCATAGATGTTATCGATGGTAATTTGAGACTTCACAAGCCCCGTAAGTATTGTCTTATCGTAATCTATGATTGCATTGATAAATCCTAATTGAAAATCATTGATCTTAGCTTCGATGCCCTTATTATTAACATCAGATAGAGCGATAAATCTTTCTCCATCTGATAATGAGAACCCTTTGATATCAAGTGTCTTTGGGAAAATGCCAATCCCTTTATCGGAGATAATCTCCCACTTGCTACTATCTATAATGATATCTTCATCATCAAAATAAGTAAAGTACCCACCATGCGTAACAGAAGAAGTACCTGACAAGTCCGCTTTATTATTATCATCATGATAAAAGCTCAAGTCCCAGTCTGCATTTCCATCTGCAAGCGCAACTCCAAAGTCCAGCTCTGGCAACTTCATACCATCTCTTTCAATATTATCGAAGTCAGCCGTCAAAGAAGATGTTTCATCATTAGAACTCATCTCGATCTCAGCAGATTCTATTGCAAGACCACTGAATGAAACAAAAGGGATCTCTGCCTTAAAATCTATCTTGTCTTTATCCTTACTCTGTCCTCCTCTTATCGAAGCCAATCCAGTTTGCTCAACATCAATATTTAAAAATTCGAAGACAGGTGTTGCGTCTTTAAGCAGTACACTATATCTATAATCTTGCTGTATCTCCTCTCCTCCTTTCATCTTGTATCCCCACACCTCGTTATGAGGGCCTGCATTCTGTATCAGCTTATCCAAAGAATTCTGAAACACTTTCAACAAATTAAACCTCCCTTGGATATCAAAGTCTACATAATCACTACTTAAAGAGAAGCTATTGGCTTTCTCTCCAGGTATCGAGGTGATCTCTATTTTTTCTATTTCTAATCGAGAAGTATCATGGATTAGAACAGCATGGTTGATAAAGGCTGTACCATCTAAACTCTTTAGATCTTTTCCGCTCAAGTTGATATCTGAGGTAAACGCCAACTCACATGGAAACTTGGTAAGATTTAGTTGGCAGAAGTTGATCTTGTTGGCACTTACTTTAAAGTCAAACACAGGGATACTATCCGAGGCATCCACTACCCCATCAAAACTAAAGTCTAACTCTTCGTCACTTATGTTAAACTTACCGTCTATAACCTGACTACTTAGATTACCTTCAAAAACAGCATCACGATATACAAACTCTTTAAATTCAAACTGGTCAATTACTGCTTTGATGTCTGCCGAAGAATTAGAAAGATTTGGGCCATGTCCGTTTGAAATATTGACCTGTGCACTTGAGAAACCAAAGTCCTCATTGAGTGTCATCTTCTTTAGATCAAAACTATCAAGAGACAGGAAGCCATTATAAGATATGGCATCTTCATTATTCCCTGAAAGGTCAAATTTTATATCAAGATTAGCTTGTCCTAAAGGGCTTTTTAGTAATCCATTCGCAACGAAGTCATTTAGAAACCCATCAAATGATCCTGAGAAGTCTACTGATTCTAATCTTTCTAATTCTTTTGGAATCGTAAACTTAGAAGACAGTCTTGCAAGAGCACTCATATCAGAGAATAGTCTTGTGACATTTGCGTTAAGCAAACTCTCTTCGATCTTATCTGCTTTTTCAAAAGACACGTTGCCTTCAAAGTGATGCTGGTCGCCTAACCAAAATGAAAGATCTTGACCGATGTACTGATCATTTTTTACTTCAAATAAGCCTTCTATTTGTATACGTTCATCAGCTATCGGTTCTCCCGAAAAAGCATCTCGGATATCATCTGATAAGACAAAGAGATCTTTAAGGTAAACGATAGATGGGCTAATCTCGATATCTGCCTTAGTATTTGACAAATCTATTAGGCCACTTACACCAGCAATAGCTCCATCAAATCTGAGATTACTGTTATTGATATTAACATGAGCATCTTTTAGATCTATGCCACCCTCAGATCGTTTTACATTTTTTACAGAGGCATATGAGATTCTATTTTGATCCAATCTACCAGATAGCTTTTCAAGAATGAGATCCCATTCGGTTATGCCTTTCAACGTAACATCACTCAATGTAAGGTCTAAGTCACGTCCCTCAATTCTTTTACCTTTCAATGGCTTCAGATCCACATGACCTTCTATCATTGAAAGTAAGTCAATGTTGATCAATGGCAACTTCGACTCATCATTTGTCGAGCTCGTAGTCGTAGTATCGGGTACGATGGAATTGTCAATAGGCCTTTGCTCATAAGAGATCTTAGGCTCGATCAAAACAACTCGTTTTATATCGATTATACCTTCAGATCGCAAGTCAAACTCAGTAATATCAATCTCGAAAGACTTGAAGGCTCCTTCAATTAGCTCCCCTTCTACTTCATCATCAAAGCGGACTTGAAAGTCTCTAAATCGAAGCGAAGATATTTTGGGTGTAGACCCAGCTGTCTTAGGTTCGCTTTTAGGTCTATCTTGATTGAAAAAATTCTCAATGTTTAAGTAATCATCTCCTATACTTCGCTTTATGCGCAAGTTTGCTCCATCTAATAAGATATCACTTAGTTCGATATCATTACCGAACAAAGCATTATTAATTAAGGAAACGACAGTATTGCGTGGACTTATTTTAGCCGAATTGAGAGTCATTATAGTATCTCCCTCTACACCTGCTAATAAGATATCTTCAAGGACGATACCTTGATATATATTGACCTCTGATCGTTTTATTGAAACGGTCCCATTGACAGAGTTAGAGATGTTGCCCAGAACAGAATTGATAATCTTCGTTTGAACTGTGGGAAGGTGAAGAATACCAATAAGAAGGATAAAGAATATCAAGAGATATATGATTATCCGAAGACATATAGAAGACCAATTGATATTTTTCTTTTCGCTCAAAGTACGTCTGAAAGATTTATACTAAATCTATAACCAAAAATACGCCATAATTACTCCACATATACCAGTGTTTAACGTGACTTTAAACTAATTCTATACATCATTGAGCATTTGCCACAGCTGGATGCACTCCTTAGCCTCTTTTACATCGTGAACACGGAGTATAGATGCTCCATTATTGAGTGCTTCCATATGCAAAGCGGTTGTGCCATTGAGTGCTTGATCAGCCTTGATCCCAAGCGTCTTATGGATCATAGACTTTCTGGATATACCTACTAGGATGGGTAAGTCTAATATCTTAAATGAACCGAGATTCTTTAGCAGCTTATAGTTATCTTTTTGGCTTTTGCCAAATCCAAATCCCGGATCAATAACAATCTGAGAGATCCCAAGAGCTCGGCATCGGTGATGATCCTTATCCAGCCTCTTTATTATATCGAGTACTACGTCGTCGTAAGTTGGGTTAGCTTGCATATTTTGCGGTTGCCCTTGCATATGCATTAAGATATATGGCAGACGAGATCGAGCCACGAGACTTAAAAAGGCATCGTCCATCTGCCCAGCACTGATATCATTGACCATATCAATCTTAAGATCTAAACACTCCTTAAGGACTTCAGACCTATAAGTATCGATGGATATCCATAGCTCAGGATGAGCCGCTCTCACTGCCATAATCGGACTAATCAGCCTATCCAACTCCTCCGATACCGTTGGCTCAGTGGCCCCAGGTCTGGTTGACATACCACCGAAGTCTATCATATCAACTCCTTCGGCAATCATTGTATCTACTTGAGACATGACATGATCGATCTGCATAGCCCGACTGCCACTAAAGAACGAATCAGGTGTAAGATTAATAATCCCCATAACCTTAGGAGATGATAGATCCATCAACCCTGATTCCCCTCGTAGTATTAGACTATTCTTATCCACTTGACTGACTCAAAAAATTAATGAGGTCACAAAGAAAAGCTTTATTATATTTACGGAAGTGTAATTAAGCTGGATTGTCAAACCCCAATAAAGACTGAAAACGTAAATCCAACAAGTGAATAAACACGCAACTAAATTAATCCTTGTAGCTACTATCCTAATCGGAGGATTATTCGTATACAATGGTCAGAAGCATCAAACCACATCAGTCAACCAAGGCATAGCGGAAGCATCCATAGTTAAGCCTAAGGTTTTAAAATATGGCTTAGACGTCCAAGATGTAGTTTTCCAAGACTTCAAAATCAAACCCAATGCTTTCATGGGAGACATCCTTATGAGTTTTGGAGTTGACTTCGATAAGATCCTCGCTCTGGAACGAGAAGCTGAGGATGTCTTTAGCTTAAGAAAGATTAGATCTGGCAAGAACATAACTTTTATCAAAGATGATGAATGTGCAGATCCATCAGGATTTATATATAAGCCGAGTTTGCTGCAATTTGTGAAGTTCGATTTTGGTGGAGAAGTATGCGTATCCAAACATGAAGTTCCATATGAAGTCTGTGTAGAGTCAGCATCAGGAGTTGTCAACTCTTCTCTTTGGAATGCCATGATGGACCAAGGATTTGATGTAGCATTGGTAGATAAGATGGAAGATGCCATCGCTCAGGTGAACTTTCACGCAGCGCAGCCTGGTGATCAGTTTAAGCTTGTCTATGAGCGCATCTACGTTGAGGGCAAACCTACATCGACTGGCAAGATTCTGTCTGCCGCATATAAATCTGGCGAGTACCTTCGATATGGGTTCTACTACGAGAATGACAAATACAAAGGTTACTATGATCAGAATGGTTCTCCTAACAAAAAGACTTTCTTAAACGCCCCCCTTCGCTATTCAAGGATCTCATCTGCTTTTAATCGCAATAGGTTTCATCCGGTGTTAAAAAGAAGAAAGGCGCATTTGGGCACTGACTACGCAGCAGCGACAGGGACAGCTATCATGGCAGTTGCGGATGGTGTGGTAACGCATCGCTCATACACAAAAGGCAATGGTAACTATGTCAAGATAAAACATGATAAGACTTATCAGACACAATATCTGCACATGAGCCGTTTTGCACGAAATGTAAAAAGAGGAACTCGTGTAAAGCAAGGTCAGACGATTGGTTATGTAGGATCAACAGGATTGGCGACTGGACCTCATGTTTGTTTTAGATTCTGGAAAAATGGTCGTCAAGTTGATCATAGAAGGGAAAACTTTCCTCCACTGAATCCGATGGATGATAGTGAGTTACCGGAGTTTTTTGCAGAGACCACGGAGTTGATAGATGAGCTACAAGCTGTTCCTTTTGCTGACCGCAAAGTCGTTTTTGCAGGAAATAATGCGGACTAAACAAGTTACTTCGCTCGATCCAATGTTATCCCAAGCGTTGTACCTTCTCCCACTACACTACGTGCCGAGACAGTTTGATCATGTGCTTCCATGATGTGCTTTACGATAGATAACCCTAAGCCAGATCCTCCATGCTTTCTACTGCGCCCTTCGTCCACGCGATAAAAACGATCAAACAGGTGATTAAGATGTTTGCCTTCTATCCCGGGCCCATCATCTTCTACTTCCACTAATACTTTATCCGCAACATCGTAAAAACTCAATTGTACTTTGCCATTTGACTTACCATACTTGATGGCATTGGCAACGAGATTGAGCAGTACTTGAGTGATTCTATTACGATCAGCCATCACCTTAAAGTCTTTCGATTCTTTAGTGATCACCAACTTAGTACCTTCTGCATCTGCCATGAACGTTAGGTCATCAAAGACCTCTAACACAAGCTCTCTGATGCTGAAGGTCTTGAAGTCAAGTGTGATTTGGCCTGACTGGAGTTGGTTGATTTCTTCGAGGTCATCGACTATCTTTTCTAATCGCTGTATGTTTTTAGAAGCCTTTTTGAGGTACTTCATATTGATGGCCTCATCATAAATGCCTCCTTCTATGAGCGTATGTATGTAGCCTTGGAGAGAGAAAATAGGTGTCTTTAGCTCATGTGAGATGTTACCCAAGAAGGAACGACGATAGTCTTCGAGCTTCGTAAGGTGTTCGATCTCATTCTCTCTTTTTTGTGCCCATTCTATAACCTCGTCATTAACAGCCGCGATTGATTTATCATCAAATAATCCACTTGCACGAGGGAGCTTATTCCTTTTGCCAGCATCAATCATTTTATAAATAAGACGAATCTTTCTAAAGACGAAGTACTCAACAAAATACTTGACGATGAAGTAGATCACAATAAGTGAAGCGACAAAGACAACTCCCCATGTTAACTTAGATAGTTGCTGTGTGTTAGATCCTGAAGCATAAAGTATAAACAGAGACACGAAGTTGATGACACCCAGTATAAGAGTCAATACAAATGTGAGCTGTCGTACTGTTACATTCTTAATCAATTCTTCAATATTTGAATTTGTAACCCACGCCTTTCAGCGTTTTGATGTAAGACTTACCGATCTTCTCTCTGAGCTTTCTGATATGCACGTCAATAGTTCTATCTCCTACGATTACATCTTTGCCCCACACCTTTCGTAAGATTTCTTCTCTCTTAAAAACCTTACCAGGTTTAGAAGTGAGCAGTGTCAACAACTCAAATTCCTTCTTTGCGAGGTTCATATCCTTATCACCAACAGTTACCTTAAACTCATCTCTGTCTATGATTAGATCACCAAAGGTCAATAGGGCTTGCTCTTCTAACTCACCAGACTGAGTCGTTATATGTCTTCTGAGGATGGCTTTTATCTTACTCTTAAGAAGATTAGGCTTGATTGGTTTTGTGATGTAGTCATCTGCACCACTATCCAAAGCCGTAATCTCTGTAAACGACTCCCCTCGAGCGGTTAAGAAGACGACTAAAGTTTTATCTAATGTAGCATCCTCTCTTATCAAACCGCACAGTTCTATCCCATCCATCTCTGGCATCATCAGATCCATAATGATCAACTCTGGAACCCATGAACTTACAATCTTAAGTGCTTTCTTACCACTCTTAGCAGTTCTTAAGTTATAACCTTCTTTGGTTAGGTTATAACTTAAGAACTCCAGTATATCTGGCTCATCATCGACTAAGAGTATTTTGATTTCCTTTTTCATTGGGTGTTTTAGTGATTTTTCTTTTACTGCTCTTCCAGCAACAATGAGTCAATCTTGGCTTGTATAACTTCATTGACTTTAGCGAATCTTTCAAAGTCCGACATATAAATGTACAAGTTAGAGTCGAGCTCCGCTCTGTCCAAATCGTGAATCTTAAGCAAACTCTCCATCAACAGTTCTCTTATGCTATCCCGTTCGTGTACGTGATGAAGGGTGATAACTTGGTCTGATATCGTCAAGTCAACCAATACATTGGCAACTTCATCCTCAGTCAAGATTTTCATTTCAGATCGTTGACAACCGATAAATGATAGCAATAGTAGACCAGCTATTAAATATCTCACGACAAGTATAATTTTGGATAGATAAGATGCCCAACGATTGTATTGGTTGTATCCGCATCAGCCCATTCACTATCTATGCGCAATTCGAAGATGCCACAAGTAGGTAGGTTATCGATATAGTCATGACTAAAGCGATCGTGTATCATGGAGAAACCGGGATTGTGTCCAAATATCAAAGCAGTCTCATAAGACGGATCAATATCATGAATCACATCAACAAGTGTATGCTCTGCCGCATGATATACATGACTAAGTGTTTGCGTCTCCTTGCTCTTTATGTGCGATGAGAAGTAAGTGTGAGTCTCTTGGGCTCGACGAGCTGGACTACAGATGATAAGATCTACCGCCGGTATGATCGCAGATAACTTCTTTGCCATGAATGGTGCATCGCGATGGCCTCGCTTATTCAAAGGTCGATCTATGTCTGATAAATTAAAATCAGCCCAACTCGACTTAGCATGTCTGATAAAGAATATTCTTTTCATCTAAAACATAATGAATCCCAATATCGACAAAGTTCCTATTTATTGTTGAACATAAAAGCAGATTAGAGGGCTATAACAACCTTAACACTAAGTTTCAGCACTTATTCTATGCAATCGGGCTCTAATAACCTACCTTGAGAAGTTCCACCAATTTTCAATCAAAAAAGCCATTTATTTGAGAAATCCGACCCTCCTGACTTCAACCCAATGAAAAGCGCATACGACAATATAGACATCAGTCTTCTTGAGACAAAAGTCCCCGAAGAGATCTATCTCGCTTCAGAAGAAATATCTGATGCGGAGCAAATCAGTGGCTTAAGCCAAAATAAAGACAAAGAGTGGGAAGCAACTGTTGTGGATAATAACATGCACTTCTCTGTGGTCGCTGAGGTAAAAAGAAGTAAGCTTAAGTATTGCTCTTGTAACTGTAGCATCTTTTCGAAAGAGCAGATGTGCCCTCACCTTGTAGCAACCTTAATCAAGCTTCGTAAAAACCTTGAAAAGAAGAAGCTAGAACGAAAAGCAAGAACAGTAACGAAAAGAAGAACCACTTCTTTTGATCTCAACAGTTTCATAAATCAGATATCTGCCGACGAGTTGAAAACTTTCGTTTTGGCAAAAGCTAAGAGTGACAAGAACTTTAAGCTTTTGCTACAAGCTCGATTTATCGAAAAGATATCAACAGATCAACTCGCCCCATTTATAGAATCAACCTTCCCTGTACTAACCAAAGCAAACGAAAAAGTACAAGCCAGCAAGCTAAGAGCCTTTATAGATATCACGGAAGAGCTGCTCAATCATTTTAAAAACTTGATCGCGCAAAGTGATTTTATTGAAGCATACGAGTTTGCATTTCTACTATTGAAAAAGTCGTTTTACATCAAGTTTCATCTTAAGAATGATAACGCGCGTTTTTACAGACTCCACAAACTACTTCTTAAGAACTATATAGAAGTCTACAAGCTCATCGAAGCACCAGAGTACAAAGATGGTATCACCAATCAACTTGCAGAACTACTAAGGACTTCGTACATATCAGCCGCACTCAAGGAGGAGAAAGACCTTTGGATGCAGTACTATCTATCTGACAATAGCAATGGGCACATCCAAGAGATGATCACCTACTATTTGGATAGACATATTGATGGTGACTACAACTCCTACTACTTTATAAAGATGCTTGAGTTACTGATCACTGATTCTGAAGAAGAAAGGATCAAGTTGATCAATGTCAAAGATTTACAAGAGTGCTATCGTATCATACAATACTTGATCTCATATAGTGGTCTACCCGCTTGCCAGTCAACGATGCAATTGTTTTATGCGCAAAAAAATCTAAGCCATCCGCTATCAAAAGCAATTATAGAAAGTCTTTTAGTTACCAGGAAGAACAAGAAAGAGTTGATTGCTCAGTCTATAACCTATTATATAAAATACAAAGACTCTGCCTTCTTAACCTTCATAAGAGAGAACGCTTCTAATTGGAAAGAAACCAGAGGAAATATTATAAAAGAGATTGAAAAATCTAACAGCGAATACCTTCTGATCTCATTCTTGATCGAATGTGAGGAAATAGACGAAGCCATCAAACAATTGAAGTCCAACTTGTCATGGTCTTTACTTAGGAGATTTGATGAAGTATTAGCAGAGCAACAACCTGAACAATGCAAAGAGCTATTCTACTTGACGATCGAGGAGTATGTCACAGATCACTTTGGTGCACATGCACAGGACTTCACCAGAGAAATATTCAATAGGATATCCACTATCGATCAGAGAGGATGGCTAACCGATCTTAAACTACGCTTAGCAAAACGCTTCCCTGATAGGAAGGGACTTTATAGGTAATAGATCTACTCTTTATCTAAGAAATCGACAAGCGTCTTGCGAAATCAAGTAAAGAAATTACTTTTACGCCCTTCTAAATCATCAACACATATATGACCAAGATAACGGCATGCATTTTTGATCTCGACGGAGTGATTGTTGATACAGCCAAGTATCATTATCAAGCATGGCACAAGCTGGCTATACAGCTGGATATCCCCTTCAATGAAGCAGAGAATGAGAAGATGAAAGGCATCAGCCGGATGGATTCTCTTGAGATGATGCTGGCGTTAGGCGATAAGACCTACACTGATATAGATAAGCAAAAGTACTGCGCAGCTAAGAACACTTGGTACTTAGACCTGGTCACTGATATGGACCAGTCAGAGATACTTCCGGGTATCTTAGACTTTATAGCACACTTAAAAGAAGAGAAGATTAAGATTGCCTTAGGCTCTGCCAGTAAGAATGCTCGAAAGATCTTAAATCTGGTTGGCTTGACCGATTCATTTGATGATATCGTAGATGGCAATGATGTCGTAAAGAGCAAACCGGACCCAGAAGTCTTTTTAAAAGGAGCTGCGCTTCTCAAGTCCAAACCCACAGAGACTATTGTGTTTGAAGATAGCGCTAAGGGAATTGATGCAGCAGTAGCTGGATCCTTTAGGACAGTAGGTATCGGTCAGGACATTCATCTTGGCCATGCTGACATAGTTGTTGAGAATCTCATTGGCATGTCCATCTCAGACCTCAGTAAAAGATTAGAAAGTAAGTCTTAGCCGTACTTATGAAGCAGTATATCACTTTAGATCCTTGGAAGATTATAGAGGACAGCTTTAATCCCGAGCATCATCAGATCACTGAAAGCCTGATGAGTATCGGTAATGGACGTATGGGCCAAAGAGCTAACAACCCAGAGACTTACAATGGCGATACACTTAAAGGAAACTATATAGCAGGTGTTTATTACCCCGACAAGACACGTGTAGGCTGGTGGAAAAACGGTTACCCTGAGTACTTCGCCAAAGTGCTGAACTCATTAGACTGGGTCAAGAAAGAAGTACGAATCGATGATCAGTTGATCGACCTATCGACCTCTGCAATAACAAGCTATAAGAGATGGCTTGATATGCAAGAAGGCATCCTCTATAGAGATATCGCACTACAATTAGAAAGTGGAAAATCTGTCAATATACATACTGAGCGATTCTACAGCATAGCAGATCAAGATAGATGCTTTATCAAGTATTCGATCAAAGCTGTCGATCACGAAATAAATGTGACCATAACGGATCATCTTGATTTTAATGTGCGCAATAGTGATTCTAATTACGATGAAGACTTTTGGGAAGACCGTAGCCAAGGATTCCAAAATCAATATGGATATATATCAGCGAAAACGAAGAAGACTGACTTTTTAGTTGCTGCTTCATTTGATAGCCAGTTGATCATTGATGACAAAGCTATAGAGTCAACGAAAGATCTATCTACAGGAGAAGTTTCTCATCGCTTTAATTTTTCGTTACAACCTAATCAAACAGCAGAACATGTAAAGTCTGTTGCTATCTGCTCGAGCTTTTACTATGATAAAAGTGAAGTATTGGATAAAGCTATCAACCAAGTTAAAGACCCTATACATGATTATAGTTCGCACAAACAAAAACACATATTGGCTTGGGCAAAAAGATGGCAATCTTGCGATATAAAAATCGCAGGAGATGTATCTGCCCAACAAGGTATCAGGTTCAATATTTTTCAATTGTACCAGACTTATAGTGGCGAAGATTCTCGATTAAATATTGGACCTAAAGGCTTTACTGGAGAAAAGTATGGCGGTAGTACATATTGGGATACAGAGGCTTATTGTTTACCATTCTATATGTCGACAGGCAGTCAAGAGATTGCAAAAAACTTATTGATCTACCGGCACAATCATTTGGCGAAAGCCATAGACAATGCAACACTCCTTGGCTTCGAAAAAGGAGCGGCGCTCTACCCTATGGTTACCATCAATGGCGAAGAGTGCCATAACGAATGGGAGATCACATTTGAGGAAATCCATCGCAATGGTGCGATAGCTTTTGCCATTTACAATTACATAAGATATACTGGAGATCAAGATTATCTCATCAGTCATGGCTTGGATGTATTGATTGGGATTGCAAGGTTTTGGGCACAACGAGTCCATCGTAGCCCTTCCACTGGACTCTATGTCATGATGGGAGTAACGGGTCCAAATGAGTATGAGAATAACGTGGATAACAATTGGTATACAAATTATATCGCTCGATGGTGCTTGCAGTACACAAGAGAATGCATAGATAAAATTAGAAAAAACACATCAGACAAGTGGACTTTGCTCAAGGCAAATAACTCAATCGAAGAAACGGAACTGGATCGTTGGGCTGACATCATCTCTCAATTATATCTACCCAAAGATGAAGAAACTGGCCTCTTTATCCAACATGATGGCTATCTCGACAAAGAGGACTTGACGGTTGAGGACCTTAGAGAAAAGGATCGACCGATCAATCAGAACTGGTCTTGGGATAGGATCCTTAGGTCTCCATTTATAAAACAAGCGGATGTTCTTCAAGGTCTTTACTTCTTTGAAGATCACTTTACTAAAGAGCAAATCAAAACCAACTTTGACTACTACGAGCCGAAGACGGTACACGAGTCATCGTTATCTCCATGTGTTCATTCGATTTTGGCCAGCTCATTAGGCTTAAAGGATAAAGCTTACGAGATGTACTTGCGCACCGCAAGGCTAGATCTCGATAACTATAACAACGATACTGAGGATGGTTGCCATATCACAAGTATGGCAGGCACTTGGATGAGCATCGTTGAGGGATTTGCTGGGATGAGAGTAAGAGATGGACGATTGTCCTTTGCTCCTGTCATAGTCGATTCTTGGGATAGCTACTCTTTTAAGATCAACTTCAGAGGTAAATTGTTAGAGCTATCGGTCGATAAAGCACGATGCTCAATTAACAACCATTCTGATCAACCCATAGAAACAGCAATCTTCGATAAGGTCTTGGTAGTTGAAGCGCAAGAACAAGTGTCTTTCGCTCTACAAGGTTAAGGGTAAACCATTGATATTTTCAAAGAATAGTATTTTCCTTTGTCTTATCAATGTTTCGGATAAAATAATATATATAAGCGATTGATTATCAGCAAGTAGCCGTAGGGATAGACTTGATTTTCGAATTAATTTGTGTTTCAATCTTTTGTACTAAAGTTGCAATATTAGATATTCGCTCACGTTTTAATTCGTGATAAATCAATCGCTGAAATTTAAGGAGCCAATAGGAAGAATGAATTTACATCTTAGAACATCTTTTGTCATCCTTATACTCAGTCTCTTTTGCACTAAAAATGGATATGGACAAGCCTGTGGCCAATGTAATGACGATGTTGTTGAGATCTTTTTGACATCAGATGTTGAAGATGTTCAAACGGGCCCAGTACCAGGTGACGAAATTTGTTACGCTGTAAGAGTTAGAAATTATGAGGGAGTTTCTATTACTCTTTTTGACATCACTTTTTCAAATGAAAGTTTAAGACTTTCTTCCACTAACACTACAATAGGGGGGTTACCAGGTTTTGTAGATGATAACATTACTAATGAAGTTTTTCCTGACGTATTAAACGTTGCATATTTTCCTGTTGATTTTTTTGTAGGAAATTGCCGGGCAGATAGTACTGCCATCTTAGAAGTTTGTTTCGAAGTAATTGGTGATGTTGGTGAAGAGATAAGAGTTGATTTGGGGGCAAAACAATTAGACGCTGACTTCCCTTCTTTTGTGAAATTTGATTCTATAGAAAACAACTGTCCTCAAGTTATCAATGAACAAGGAGTTAATATTAGTGAGTTTGGAATTGTAGGTGTATCGCCAGAAACTCTTCCTCAAGTCATTAGATCAACATGCGAAAATGGTTTAGAGGTGACCTCAAATGTGAGATGTGGTAGCATCCCAGGCAGAAGTGATGGTTCTGCAGAATTGCAAATATTTTGTGGTGTAGGGCCATACAATATTATTGTTGATGCACCTCCAGCAATAACAACAAGCGACAGTGTTTACTTGATCACAGGACTATCTTCTGATGCACCTCATGCCATCTCAGTCACAGATATGTCTGATGGTTCAAGTTTTATTTTACAAGTGGATATTCCACAAACTCCAGGAATCAGCATAGACAGCACACTTATTGACATCAATGAACCACCATGTTCTATCCCATCCACTACACCAAGAGGAGAGATTTTATTCAATAATAGTATTTCAGGAGGGACAACGTATAGTGGTGGACAGTATAGATTTGATTGGGGAGGGGGCGAAAATGGAGTTGGATACATCCCTAGATTTTTTGGTTCAGAAGTATATACTGTTCTTATTAGCGATAGCCTTGGCTGTACTATAGAAGAAACATTTGACTTAAGAGTTGATCCTATAACTGTTATCCCCACACCTAATCAATCAAGATGTATTGGCGTTAACACTGCAACTGTTGCTGTTGAAGCCATGGGAGGAAGAAGTAATCCAGGTAATGGATATAGATTTTTCATCCAAGGAGTGGGCTTAGATGGTGTGCCCTATGACGACAGAGTGGCAAGCCAGACTAATACTTCCAGCTTTATCAATGTACCCGCAGGAACTTATAATGTTTGGGCTGAAGATGATGACAATCAATCTGGATTATGTGCGATCATGCCGTTTATGACAGAAATAACCGTAGAGCAAAATTATAGCATCAGTACAGCAACAGCAACCGGTGCAGGATGCGGACCAGGAGAAAGTGGTATCACAATAGACGTTAATCGAACTGAAGATGATCCAACTAATCAAATATCTTATCAGATCAATAGAATAGAAGACGATGGTTCTTTGACACTTATGATAAGCGAAACTCCTACGAGTCAACTCTCTATAACAGAGTGTCTTCCTTTGGGAGATTATGAGATTACTCTTGAAGATAATGAAGGGTGTGGCATCATTGATAGTTTTATGGTTGATGGTTGTAGCCTTGACGTAGTTGAGCTAATCGTACCCTTAGAATGTGCCAACTTCGAAGACGCTGCTATATCCTTGACGATATTAGAATCAACAGACCCTGTAACTTTTAATTGGTCTAATGGTGAGACCACTAAAGACATCGTTAACCTTGGTGTAGGGACCTACTCTGTGGAAGTTAGCGATGCGGCCCTTTGTACCCTGATGTTAGGTCCATTCGTCATCGAACCTGCCCCTTCTATAGAGATCACCTTGCAAGTAGACTCTATCGGCTGTCCTGGTGGCAGCACAGACATAACAGCTATCCTCCAAGGAGGAGAAGCTCCTTTTCAGTTTGCTTGGTCACCAGATCCAAGTGGCACAACCACAGGAGCTGTGCTACTGGGAGCGACAGCTGGGTCATATAGAGTGACTATCACAGATGACTTTGGATGTGAAGTGATTGATAGCATAAGCCTTGGAGATGCTATTGCACCTGTTGCAATGGTAGAGCGAGGGCCTATTGGGCCTTCATGCGAAGGCGCAGAAGATGGATTTGTTAATATTTCAGTGGCACAGACGACTCGATTTCCTGGGCCATTTATCTTCACTTCCTCATCCGGTACTATGCTCACTCAGCCATTTTCGGTTGAGATATCCAACCTGCCGGGCGGCAGACAATGGGTTCTTTACGAGACCTTAGATGGGTGTGTCTTTGATAGCATCATACTGGATGTACCTTTAGGAGGTGGATTACAGATTGATGATGTCGCTTCGACTATTCCAGAAGCTCAATGTTTTGGAGATGAAGTTTTTGTTAGCCTTCAAGCAATAGGCGGTGGAGCAACTACCGAGTTTGAGTGGCCCGACGGTACGGTCGGACAGTTCTATGCAGCAACTGCTGGAGAATACATTGTTACACTAACTTCTGCGAGTTGTATATCTACCGATACCGTCTTTGTTTTAGGGCCAGACTCGTTACAGATAGCGGTTGACCCTAACCTAAGCTCCTTACCTCTTTGTTCTGATGATCTTGCGGATCTTGTTGCAAGCTCAGCGGGTGGAACGGGAGATGTATCATTCGTTTGGTTAGATGAAAACCGAAACTCTCTAAGCACGGACTCTATAGCTAATGGTCTTGGGGGCGGTATGTATACCCTAACAGGAACCGATGAAAGAGGATGCCCTGCTGTCAACGACACATTTGAAGTGGTTATAAACGATGCCGTATTAGGTGCTATACAGACGCCGCTACAACCCTTCTGCTTTGGTGATCCTGGCCAAGTCTTCTTGGACACTTCAAGTATAGAAGGAGGAACAGGACCTTATAGATACTTCATAGATACAAGACCGCACAATGAAACCACAGATACCATATCACTCCCATCAAGTGATAATGAATACACCGCTATAATAGTAGACCGTAATGGGTGTAGATCAGAACCCGAGACATTTATGATCAATACACCTGAGGAAGTATCTGTAGGAATAAGTGGTGATATGACTTTGGACCTCGGGACTTCAGGAGAGATCGAAGCTAATCTGATCTCTACGTCCCCGTTAGATACGATCATGTGGTCTTCCAATACGGAAGATGGATTGGCTTTCGAGTGCTTAACAAGTGATTGTACTGAGATTGGTTTTACACCGATCAATGACCTAACCATAACAGCTACCATCACCAACGAAGATGGTTGTGACGCCATGTCATCTATAGATATTGATGTCATAAGAAATCAAAACATCTACATACCCAATATTTTTAGCCCTGGAGCTGGCAATGTTACCAATAGCCGCAATACGGTATTTCAAATATTCCCAGGATCTGGAGTTGAATCTATAGACTTCATGAGGATCTATGATAAATGGGGTAATCTAATCCATGAAGAAGAAGACATCCCAGTTATTGGCAATGATATGGGATCTGGAAGTTGGGATGGCACCAATACAAATATTGGAGGAGGCAAGACCTTAGAATCTGGGGTGTATGTTTATGTGGTTCAAGTCAGGTTTTTAGGTGATCCAGAACCACAGATCAGGAAAGGAGATATCACTCTTGTCCGGTAGTATCAACTTCTATTTTCTCCTTCTCATTTACATCAAATACCATCTTTAAGATCATCTCTTTAGGATAAGTATTTGCAGATACGGTGATCTCCGCTTCTTGTGGACCTTCTTTACCAACGGAGTTATACTCTACTCTGATCACATCAGAATCCCCTGGAGCTATATCTAAAAAAGGGTAACTGGGAAGTGTACAGCCACATGACGCTGTCGCAAATGTTATAGTCAATGGAATCTTTCCAGTATTGGTGAAGTGAAACTCATCCTTAAACTTGTCCCCTTCTGTGATCTCTGGAAGTCGATGAACCACTGAGTCAAACTCAATCTTCGCGTACTTAGGTGCTTTCTTCTTCTTTGGAGCAGGCTTCTTCTTTTTAGTTGTCACCTCTGTCTTGGGCTTCCTTGCTGGAGTTTCTTCTTTTATTGGATCGACTTTAGTACTAACAACTTCTTTCTCTACCTCTTTGACTTCTTCGGGTTGATCATCGCTCGATACTACCCTTTTCTCTGCAATGACCTTATCAAACTTTGCTAACTCAATGTCAGGTTCTTGAGCGGTCAAGCTTGCTGCTTTGGAAGCTGTCTTATTGGAGTCTCCACAACTACTTAGTATGTAAAAACTTGAGATGATAAGGATGTAATAAAGTCTATTCACCCGACGAAATTACATTCGATTGGTGTCTTCTCCAAGTTATCTTACTTGACTATCGGATAAGATTGACAATACCTGACTTATTAAAGCGCTCCCCGTTACATCTATACACGACTTGATAAACATATGATGTTGCAGGCGATTCCTTACCTTGATACGTGCCATCCCAAGCACCAGTCAAGTCTGCTGTAAAGAATACGCGGCCGCCCCAACGGTTAAATATCTCAAAAGACTCTAAGTCAGTGATAAGGAACTGACTACTGATACCGTACTCGTCATTGATACGGTCATCGTTAGGTGTAAACGCTGATGGCAGCACTAATTGATCACAGTTTACATTAGAAGGATCGGCAACCCGCACTGTGACTTGATCGATAGATTCGCAGCCATCGCCCATCACTGTGAGTGTGTATGTTATATCTTCATCTGGTGTACTGATTGGATTGAGCAGATCTGGTTCATCAAGATAAGTTGTTGGACTCCACTCGAAGTCTGGGCTGCATGAACCGCCTGACATAAGCCTGATCGATGACCCTACGAATATGGTGGTATCTCTTGTTCTTATTTTATCTGGCCTCAAGTCAACATCCATGATCTCTCGATCAGTTAATGCTCTGTTGTATATCTTAAACTCGTCTATCAACCCTTCAAACTTTACATCTGGATTAATGGTAGATAATTGACAAGGACTATTAGACACCTTAAGTAGTCCTCCAACATTTAGCCTAAGATCAGACTCTGAGCCATCTTCTTCTTGTAAGATGCCATTGATGAAGATCTTAGCTAATGGGCCTTCTTTTGTGATCACGAGGTACTGCCAGCAACTATTGTCATCTGACAGTCCATCAAGCATCACTTCATTGCGAGGAGAATCATTAAAAAAGAACCTAAATCTTCTTGAGTTGGGTAGATATCGCAATGTTAAAACAGAATCAAGGTTACAACCTTCTCCAAGATGAAGGATATCTACATTCTCCGTTCCTTGATAATCCACTCTTATATACATGCTGATCGTCCAATCTCCTGATATGACCGTAGTTATCCCAGTATCCAGTATGGCCGTCTGTATCTGACCATCAAACATAAAAGCGTTAGAGTTAACGCCGCAGTCACACTGGTCGGAGCCAAATGTACTACCATCGAGTCCGCCTTGTACATCTGTAAATGTACAATCATCCATCGTGTAAGATGCCACAAGCCCAGACTGAGCATAGGACATACCCACACTCAATAAGAGTGCTATGAAGAGAAATTGAATCCTTAGAAACATGAATTAATTAACGAAGCCAAGACGAATTAATTCTGCTATGAAAAAGATATAAAAGCTAACCAGCATACCGGCCTTCCAAAAACTTATAGTTTTAGAATAACAAACCAAGCTAAATAGGATGGTTGTCACCACCATAAAAGGTAAGCCAAATACCAGGATACTCTCAGGTATCACCAACTCCCCAAAGAATGAAGGGATCGCCATAACAGCATAAGTGTTGAAGATGTTGGACCCAAGTACGTTACCAACAGCTATGGCGTGCTTTCCTTTGCGCGCTGCAGATACACTGACCACTACTTCAGGAAGTGATGTACCAAGTGCTAATAAGCTAATAGAGATAAGCGAAGGACTGATACCAAGATCAGTTGCTATCGTCTCTATTGATGAGACTGTAAACTTTGCCCCGATAAAAATAGCAAACCCAGCCCCAAGTAGAATGAGATAAGTTAGTGCATTAGTTTTCTCCCTCTCAGGCGCTTCATCATCATCTCCACCGATAGAGTACATCAAGAAGCCTACCAATCCAAACAAAAACAATATAGCTTCAAATAGAGAAAAATGAAGGTCTCTCAATACAAACCATAATAGAACAGAAGAACCAAAGAGAAGAGGAACATCTTCACTCATGATGTCTCTTTCTATATGCAGCTTTTTAACCGCAATGGCAGAGATACCTAGGACCAAAAGGATGTTGGTGATATTAGAGCCAACAACATTACCAACTACGATCTCGGAAGACCCCGAAAGCACCGAAAGCACTGATGTTGTTAATTCTGGGAGTGAAGTCCCTAAAGATATTAATGTAACACCGATTACGAAAGGGCTGATACCCCAAGACAAACCTATCCTCTCCGCACTATCTATGAACTTGTTAGAACCGAAAATCAAAACAGTGAGACTAACTACAAAAATACCTAAGCTTACTATCACGTCTATCTTTTATCAGTTCTGATGCTAAGTGGACGAAGATACGCATAGTTGATTTGGTAACCTTGAGCGATCTGGGGTTATTCAAGAGATTCTTTATCAAGAACGATTAAAGACATTAAGAGATTCTATGACTAAAGATTTATTTGTTACACATTTGCAGCTCTATACGGTCATATATGCTGAAGAATCTGGGTAACAAAAAAGAAGTTGTAGCTGCAGACGCAGAAGAAAAGGAGATGTCCTTTCTAGAGCATCTTGAAGAGCTCAGATGGCACATCTTTAGGTCAGTACTTGCGATTCTTGTTATATCTATTGTGATCTTCCTCTTTAAAGACCTAGTCGTAAGCATCATGTTTGCGCCGAGATACAATGACTTTGTGACGCATAAGTTCTTGTGTGACAACCTTGGCGTGCATTGCGATGTGAACCAGTTCAAGATGTTGACCAGTGCGGTAGGCGAAGAGTTTATCACCCATTTGACCACTACTCTTTGGCTAGGTCTTATGTTCTCGATACCTTATATCTTTTGGGAGATCTGGAGATTTATCAAACCGGGGCTATACGATGCTGAGCGCAAGGCTGCGCGCGGAATGGTGGCTGTTTGTTCGTTGTTATTCTTTCTTGGTATCTTTTTCGGATACTTCATCATTGCGCCATTCGCGTTTAACTTCTTAGCAGGTTACACATTTGGTGAGACGAACGAGTCGACAGTCATGCTGGGCTCATACATAGGCTACCTAGTGATGTTGACCATCCCCGTCGGTGTTATCTTCGAACTTCCTGTTATGTGCTATGTCTTAGGTAAGATAGGCGTATTGACTTCCAGCTTTATGAAGAACTATAGACGTCATGCGATCGTCATTATTTTTATAATTGGTGCGGTTATATCACCACCAGATCTCCCTTCTCAGCTACTCATAGCAATCCCACTCTTACTCTTGTATGAACTCAGCATATCAATTGTAAAAAGAATAGAAAAGAAGAGCGCTAAAAAATTAGCAGAAGGGTAAAAAGATTCCCGCTATCTTGTGCTCAATTTTATAAAAGGGCAAATTACTTCTTCAAGAGACACTCCTCCATGTTGGAAGGTATTCAAGTAAAGATTATTGTACTTGTTGTAATTGTTGGGATAAAGGAAGAATCTATCTTCTTTTGCAAAAACATATGATGTACTGATGTTAGCCTTTGGAAGTCCAGCTTTTTCTGGATCTCTAATTTCAAAAACTTCTTTACGATCATAGTTCAAGTTGCGTCCACTTTTATATCTAAGGTTTGTAGTGGTTTGCTTATCGCCGATGATCTTCGTAGGCTTATGTACTCTTATAGTTCCATGATCTGTCGTTATAAATACATCTACATCTTTCTCACTCAGCTTTTCTAATGCACTCTTGAGTGGGCTATTTTCAAACCACGAAAGCGTCAAAGATCTATAGGCCTTCTCGTCTCCTGCGAGCTCTTTCAGCACTTCCATCTCGGTACGAGCATGAGAAAGCATATCTATAAAATTATAAACAATGACAGTCAGATCATTATTAATATAATTTAGAATGTTGTCATTCATATACTTCGCCTTACTCACATTGGTTACTTTCAAGTAATCAACGGTCTTAGGCTCTCTAAACATGCGATCTACCTGAGACTTCAGCAACTCTGCCTCATGATTGTTCTTTCCTCCTTCTTCGTGATCGTCAAACCACAAACTTGAAAAATGTTTTTTAATATCCGCTGGAAGCATGCCTGCAAATATGGCATTGCGACTATACTGTGTACTCGTTGGTAAGATGCTGTAGAAGGTCTTTTCTTCTTCTACGCGAAACATCCTTGAAACCTCTGGCTCTATAATCTTCCACTGGTCAAATCTAAGATTATCAAGTAAAAATAGATACGCTGGCTTCTTTCCTTTTACATGAGAAAACAGATAGTTCTTTAAGAGGTTGTGTGACATCACTGGGGCATCATCTGGGTTGCCGATCCAGTCAACATAGTTCTTTGATATATACTTGTTGAACTCTGCATTAGCTTCGTTCTTTTGCATCTGGAGTATGTCTTGCATCTCTGTAGTATTGGATGCATCTAACTTTAACTCCCAACCGGTTATCTTTTTATAAACATCAACCCAACCTTCTCTATCAAGTCCACTGTTGATCTCCATCATCAGATTACGAAACTCGATCTGGTAGTCAGTCATTGTTTTCTCACTGACTAGTCTCTTGTTGTCTGTCAGCTTTTTCAATGTCAGCAAGATCTGATTAGGATTAACTGGCTTGATTAAGTAATCGTCTATCTGAGATCCTATGGCTTCTTCCATCAGGTTTTCGGCCTCATTCTTTGTGATCATGACAATCGGAACATTAGCGTTTTTTTCCTTCAGTCTTGATAATGTCTCTAACCCAGTGATGCCTGGCATACTCTCATCTAAGAAAACGACATCAATATCATTATGCTCATCAAATACGTCCAATGCATCATGACCATTGCTCACAGTTACTACTTCATATCCTTTCTTCTCGAGGAAAAACAATTGAGGCTTGAGCATATCAATCTCATCATCAGCCCATAGAATCTTCACGTCTGCCATATACAGATTGTTAATTTAGTTGAGTAAAAATATTTACGAAAGTAAAGTGTGTTATAGTTGAGCTTCAGGTGAGATCTATCTAATGATACCTCTCGATTAGTACTGTAGAAAACGGCCGTTCATCACATTTATTCTTCTATTGATGATTTAGGTATGGAATATGTACTACAATACCTGCATGTCAAAGATCAAGATATTTAATGATCCAATATATGGGCTGGTTAGCTTCCCATATGAGTTCATATATACCTTGATAGACCACCCCTACTTTCAACGCCTCAGACGAATCCAACAATTGGGCATGTCGAGCATCGTATATCCAGGTGCCACGCATAGCCGCTTTCATCATGCCCTGGGAGCACTTCACTTATGTGATCGATTAATAACCAATCTTAAGCTCAAAGGAGTAGATATCACAGATGAAGAACATGAAGCAACGCTGATGGCGATCCTACTTCACGATGTTGGTCATGGTCCCTACTCTCATGCACTTGAGGGAGAGATCATACAAGTCCATCACGAGGAACTCACTATCCAGATCATGAACCGTCTCAATGAAGAATATCATGGACGATTGACTATGGCGATAGACATCTTTATGAAGCGATATGCTAAGACCTTTCTATCTGCTATCATATCAGGACAGATAGATGTAGACCGGATGGACTACCTGAGTCGTGATAGTTTCTACACTGGAGTGGCAGAAGGCATCATAGGTTATGATCGTATCATAAAGATGATGGACGTCTATGACAATCAACTGGTTATCGAAGAGAAAGGACTCCACTCTATCGAGAAGTTCTTGCTTTCTCGATACTTTATGTATCAGCAAGTCTATCTGCATAAGACGGCGCTCGCCGCGGATCATATGCTTAAAGTCTTCTTTAACGAGTATAAATCAGAGATTACCAATGGGAAAATCTCAAATAAAGACGCTTCTTTATACAAGTTATTGAACAACCAAGCGCAATACGATCCAACCGAAACGCTGGCTTATTTTCTTGATATCGATGATTCAGATGTGATGTCTTGTATCAAATCATGCCTTTCTCATGAGAATCAAGTACTCGCCTATCTGGCAGATGGACTTCTTAATCGCAAAATACTAGGCATAACCACTAGGTATAAACCCCTAGAAAAAGAAGAAATATCTGCGATAATCAACGAAGGAGCTAAAAAGGCCTGTTTAGAAGAAGATATATATGCCAAAATGGTTAATTTAGGTAACGAGACAAGTCTTGTCTACGAGGAGAAAGAAGAGATCAAGATCTTAAGAAAAAAACCTTTTGGGATCGTGACCTTTGGATCATTGTCGCGTCTCAAAATGTATCAAGGGCCCCACACTCTTTATTTTGTTACTTATCCCAAAGAAATAGTTGAAAAACGCCGACATTAGTTACTTTTGCGGTCCTTTAAAACGAGTCCAAATTAATTTTTAAATAAACGCTTTCAAAAACATGAGAAATCTAAACTCTTTATTGACTATTTGTCTGCTATTCGCTTTTGCGAGTATGTACGCGCAGCCAGAGGCAGGTATGCCATCTGAGCCGGGTAAATGCTATGCAAGATGTCTAATAGCTGATGAGTACGAGACAGTAACGGAGAAAGTCCTGGTAAAAGAAGCTTCCACTAAGGTAGCTATCAGCCCAGCGACTTACGAGACCGTATCTGAGCGAGTACTTACAAAAGAAGCTGGAACAGCTTTGACTGCATCTTCAGCGCAGTTCGAAACTGTTACTGAGCAAAAACTTGCTCAAGAAGCTTCAACTACTCTTTCTATCACACCTGCAAGGTTCGAAACAATGTCCGAGCGTGTACTTACTAAAGAAGCTCCAAGAGCGATGGTAGGAACATACTCTGGCGGTAGCAACATGGGTGAAGTAGGAACACTACTTACATCAGCTGCAAGATTTGAAAACTCTTCAGAGCAAATCTTAGTAAAAGAGGCTTACACTGTATTACGTGTAGTTCCTGCTGTTTTCGAAACGGTATCTGAGCAAAAGTTAGTTCAAGCTGCTTACACTACGATCTCAACTGTACCTGCAGAATATGAGACTGTAACTGAGCAAGTATTGACTAAAGAAGCTTATACTGAGCTTTCAGTTGTACCAGCTGTATACGAGACAGTAACTGAGCAAGTACTTTCAAAAGAAGGTTACTCTACAATTGCGACAGTTCCTGCAGTATATGAGACTGTAACTGAAAACGTGCTTGAGCAAGAAGCTGGAACACGTATCGAAAGAATACCTGCACAGTTTGAAACAGTAAGCGAGACGATCCAGACTTCTGCTGCTTCTACAAGATGGGAAAAGAGAAAAGCTGACGCTAACTGTCTTTCTGCTAATCCTGAAGATTGTTTAGTATGGTGTTTAGTTGAGGTACCTGCACAGAATCGTACAATCACTAAGCAAGTAAGAAAAGCTTGTGCTGCAGGTTATACTGCAAGTGGTGATGACTGTATCAGAACAATCGATGTACCTGCCAAAAACGGAACAAGAAGTTACCAGAAGTTAGTTACACCTGCTACGAGCAGAAAAACTGATGTACCTGCTGTATATACTACACGTACATATAGAAAGTTAGTTTCTCCAGCAACTACAACTACAAGAGAAGTACCTGCAACATACGGTACTCGTTCTTACCAGAAGTTAGTTAAGCCAGCTTACACTGTAACTAATGAGATCCCAGCAAGATATGAGACTGTATCTTACCAGAAGCTTGTTACTCCAGCAACTACTACTGTTGATGAAGTACCTGCTGTATATGCAACAAGAACTTTCCAAACATTAGCTGCACCAGCAAGTGCGTCTATCGCACCATGTGGAAGCAGCTCTGTACTTAACGTTAACTTCCAAACTGGATCAGCTGTACTTACAGCTTCTTCAAATGCGGAGATCAACAGAGTAAAAGCAATGTTGATGGAAAAAACAGGAGTAACTGCTCAGTTAGTAGGTCACACTGATAACGTTGGTTCTGCAGATCTTAACAAATCACTTTCTACTAGAAGAGCACAAGCTGTATACCAAGCACTTGTTGACGCTGGCGTACCTGCAAGCAGATTAAGCTATGCTGGTATGGGTGAAGATCAGCCAGTTGCAACTAACGCAACAGCTGCTGGTAGAGGCCAGAACAGAAGAACTGAGATGATAACATCAGGTGACACTGGAGGTGGAGACTGTAACGTATATGGAAACAGATCATACCAAAAGTTAGTATCAGCTGCTACAGCTAATACAACTGAAGTACCTGCAAGATATGAGAACACTTCATACCAGAAGTTAGTATCCGATGCAGCAGTAAGCTCAACTGATATCCCTGCTCAGTACGGCGAGAGAAACTATAAGAAGCTTGCAAATGCAGCATCTACATCAGTAACTGAAACACCAGCACAGTACAACAACATTACTAAGCGTAATCTTGTAACTCCAGGTGGATTCACTGAGTGGAAAGAGGTTGTTTGTAACTCAGACGTAACACCTGCTCTTTACAGACAAATCCAAGAAGCTCTTATCGCTAAAGGTTATAGCGTAGGGGCAGCTGGAGCAGACGGAACATTTGGAGCAGCTTCAAAAGCGGCTTTAGTTAAGTTCCAGAGAGACAATGGTCTTCCAGTAGGACAGATGGACATCGAAACACTTAAGTCATTAGGTGTTAGAAGATAATGATCAAATGATCTCAGCGATGAGATATTGATTAAACCAATAAAAGGCCCTTATCCGCTTGGATGAGGGCCTTTTTTGTTTCTCTCCTACTCTATCTTGTTTAGACGGTGTCTATTGAATCCAAAATCGAGAATCTTCTACCTCATTCGCATTAAAGAAAAATAGTATATCATACATTTGTGCTTTATTAAACCAAGCCAATCTTAATATCATGGATAGTGTCTTTAACCTAATCAATAAAGAACTACATCGACAACGCTCAGGAGCTGAGTTAATCGCTTCTGAAAACTTTGTAAGCCAACCAGTACTCGACGCTATGGGTACTTGTCTTACCAACAAATATGCTGAAGGATATCCAGGTAAAAGATATTATGGTGGATGTGAAGTGGTAGATGAGATTGAGACGCTGGCAATCGAACGACTCAAGTTGTTGTTCGGTGCTGAGTATGCCAACGTTCAGCCGCACTCTGGTGCTCAGGCTAATGCAGCTATCTTCTTAGCATGTCTGCAACCAGGTGACACGATCCTTGGATTTGATCTATCTCATGGAGGCCACCTCTCTCATGGCTCTCCGGTTAACTTCTCAGGTAAGGTATACAAGCCCGTATTCTATGGTGTAGAGGAAGAAACAGGTACTATAGACATGGATAAAGTAGAGCGCTTGGCTAAGGACAATAATCCTAAGTTAATCGTATGTGGTGCTTCTGCTTATAGCCGTGATTGGGACTATGAAAGATTTAGAGCGATAGCAGATGAGGTTGGTGCATTACTATTGGCTGATATAGCCCATCCTGCTGGATTGATCGCAGGCAAACACTTAAAAGATCCTATCCCGCACTGCCATATCGTTAGCTCAACCACTCATAAGACCTTAAGAGGACCGAGAGGTGGCATCATAATGATGGGTAAGAACTTTGAAAACCCTTGGGGCAGAACGACTAAAAAAGGTAACCCTTTCATGATGTCTTCTATCATGAACAGTGGAGTATTCCCCGGTATGCAAGGAGGACCATTAGAGCATGTGATTGCTTCTAAGGCAGTAGCATTTGCGGAAGCGTTAGATCCATCTTTTGCAGTCTACGGACAACAAGTCATAGACAATGCTCAGGTTATGGCAGCCGCGTTCATGGATAAAGGATATAAGGTTATATCGGGTGGAACAGATAATCACTTAATGTTGATCGATTTAAGATCAAAGAACGTCACAGGTAAGGACGCAGAGAAAGCCTTAGTTAAGGCTGATATCACCGTCAATAAGAACATGGTCCCATATGATGACAAAAGCCCTTTTGTCACTTCAGGGATCAGAATAGGAACTGCGGCAGTAACAACAAGAGGCATGAAGCAGGAAGGATGCCTACAGCTCGTTGATTGGATAGATAGTGTAGTGAGTAATATCGATAACGAAGCGTTATTAAAAGATATAGCTAAGAAGGTCAACGACTACATGGAGGACTTCCCACTTTATCCAAACCAAGTCTCAGCTTTATCCAGTTAGGTTGGATAAATAACATTAGAAAGTGCTAAACCTTGTGGTGGGGCACTTTGCATATAGGGATTGCGTGTCCCGTTAGATATATGTGTTTTTAGTTCGTCGATGGTCATCTTACCACAAGATACAGCGAGC
>CALIHL010000049.1 GCA_938022935.1 uncultured Saprospiraceae bacterium | reverse complement strand
AATAACATTTGTTGGTTATAATAATGTTGTTGTAAAGAATTAAATGAAGTGATAGAGCAGTGGGCGTAAAGCCCACTGTTTACTGCGCTCTAATCCCTTGTCAACTCCCAACGGATAGCACACTGGGTAGGTGAGCTTGTTATTTGATCCCAAGTGATGGTTTGTTGGCTCATGTCTAAGTTTAAGGTATTGCACCACTCATCATCTGCGCAAAGAGTAGCGATATTGTCAGATATAGTATGGCTTCCTCTTGTGACAGTAGGTTTGCCTGTAGTTATAGTGTCATTACTTTGTGACACGATTAGATTTAGAAAAAATATATTGTCTTCCTCTAGTTTTAGAAGTCCTCGTATACATGTTTTTACACTACCTTCTATGTTTCATACTTCTGTATCATCATTGGTTTCTTGCGTAAAATGCTAAAGCGAACATTGGCTTTTACGAGGATCTATTTAATTGGCAGATTACACTTCAAGGTGACTCTCAATATGCAATTAAAGACATAAATGATGATGCGATAGGAAGTTTGCTCGAAGTCCATAATGACATTAAAGGGAAGTATGAATATTGGGTGACTGAGTTTAAAGTTGATAACTTGGACGAAGTTATAACACGATTAGTATCATTAGGAGGGAAGGTAATTGTAAATGAAGGAAGCCCAATCATGGTGACTGACAAATTTGGAGAAGCGTTCTTTTATTTGTCTTCATAGAAGTTGAGAAGAAATAGAAAAGCGGGAAGCTAATTTAAAATTAGCTTCCCGCTTTTCTATCACGATATTTTCAATAGACGATAAGAGTAGAGTAATCTCTACTCCTTATCTTTTATAATTATATAATCTACTTGCTTATCCCTGATCATCTGATTGATACCTGGGATGCTCAGTTTTTTGATATTCTCATACTGAGTTAAGTATTCATCAATCTTAGCGACTAGTTCATCTCTTACGGCGATAGCTCCTTCTGTTGGAGGTGAAGTGCCGATCTGTGTAAGAGAGTTAAGATGAGCCAACTTGTTGGTCAACTGAATCGGGAAGTTAAGTGGATCTTGGCGACTTTTGTTCTTCGTCTGATAAAGTGCTTTTTCAATCACACTTAAAGTGCTGTCGACATCTGATATCCCATCTACGATGTCTTGGTGATCTGATACGATCTCTTTGTAAGTAGAAAGTTGCTTCTTTATCTCACGCATCTCGATGATCGCTTCATGCGCTTCAGTTACTTTGTTGTTTACACTCTGTACGAAGTCAAACTGTGCTTTATAGTCTGCAGCACTGACATCAAGATTGGGATTGCCCTTGATCTTAAATGGTTGGGTCATTTTAGATCCGTTATGAGACATTTCTATTTTATAATCTCCCGGTATGGCAGTTGGGCCCGCCATAGAGCCCCACCATAATATCATACCGTCAAACTGCTTTGCATCTGCATACTTCATATCCCATACGAACATATGTGAGCCTGCTTCAACGTCTTTAATTTTCTCTGCTTTGTCCTTAGCATGGGTACTGTACTTTCTAATTAGGTTGTCGTTCTGATCCATTATGGTAAAGCTCAAAGTGTCCTTATCATCCCACTCTTTTAGATAGTAATGAGCCATTACCCCAGAAGGGTGGTTCATACCTACTCCTTTGGCATTCTTGCTTTGACCTGATCCAAATCTCCAACTATCTGAAGGCTTATAAAGACGATTTCCTGAAGAAGAGGTATTTGCGACAGCTTGATGAATCGCTGATAGATCATCGATGATCCAAAGTCCTCTACCTTGAGTGGCTGCAATCAGGTTGTTTTCTTTAATGGCAAGATCAGTTACTGGAACGATCGGAAGATTTAATTGGAAAGGATGCCACTGCGCACCATCATTAAATGATATATAGATACCAGTCTCTGTTCCTGCATAAAGAACGTCATCTTTCTCTGGATCCGTTCTGACTACTCTCGTGAAGTGCTCTGAAGGGATGCCATTGACAATTTTATTCCAGCTGGCTCCGTAGTTAGTCGTTTTGTAGATGTAAGGCTTGAAGTCACCGTCTTTATAAAGCGTGCCTGCGATATAGCATGTTGCAGGATCACGAGGATCTGGCTCTACACTATTGATCATGAGGTACTTCGGTGCATTCTTAGGTGTAACATCTGTCCAGTTAGCACCACCATCTCTTGTCACATGTACAAGACCGTCATCAGAACCGACCCATAGCAGGCCTTCTGTTACCGGAGATTCTGCTGCGGCAAAGATTGTACAGTAGTATTCTACACCCGTGTTGTCTTGAGTAATCGGACCACCAGAGGATTTCAGTTTCTCTGGCTCGTTACGCGTTAAGTCAGGGCTGACGATAGCCCAACTGTGGCCTTCATCCGTACTCATGTGTAAATGATTGGAACCTGTGTATAACTTTTTAGAATCATGCTGTGAGAAGAAGATCGGGAAGTTCCATTGGAACCTATACTTCATACCTTCAGCACCATATCCCATAGGATTGTCAGGCCATACATTGATTGCTCTAACAGTGTTGTTTTTATGATCTACTCTGGTTAAGAACCCACCATAACTGCCGCCATAGACGATATCGGGGTTGGTTGGATCAACTGCTATGTGCGCTGACTCACCACCTGCTGTTGACTCCCAGTCATCTTCGCCGATGACTCTGCCTCCTGTACGGTGAGCGATTCTAACTGTACTATTGTCTTGTTGTGCAGCGTATATTCGATAAGGGAATGCGTTATCTGTAGTAACTCTATAAAACTGGGATGTCGGTTGGTTGTGATAAGTAGACCAAGTCTCACCGCCATCATATGTGACCTGAGCACCGCCATCATCACCCATGATCATACGTGATGGATCTTCTGGAGCGATCCATAAGTCATGATGATCGCCATGGGGCGCTCGTCCTGATTTAAATGTTTTCCCTCCATCAGTTGACTTGTGGTAGTTGACATTGACCACATAGACACCGTCAGGATTGTGTGTATCTGTATAGATCCTTGTATAGTACCAAGCTCGCTGGCGAAGAGATCTGCTTTCGTTTACTTTTTCCCATGTCTTGCCTCCGTCATCAGATCTATAAACACCTCCTTTGTCATTTTCTATTAGTGCATAAACTCTATCACTTGTCGTATGAGAAACCGCAACGCCTGAGATACCCCAGACGCCTGTGGGTAGTCCTTCATTGCCAGTTATCTCTGTCCAAGTCTCACCCATATCCGTACTCTTAAATAATCCAGATCCTTGCCCTCCACTTTCTAATGAGTAAGGTGTGCGCTTGATCCTCCATGAACTTGCATAAAGTATCCGAGCGTTATTAGGATCTTGGCATAGATCGACGACGCCCACTTGATCATTGATATAAAGAGTCTTGTTCCAAGTCTTACCGCCATCTGTTGATTTGAAGACTCCTCTTTCCGAGTTGGGTGCATATAGGTTACCCATAACCGCAGCGTATACAACATCTGGGTTGTCAGGATGGATTCTGATCCTTGAGATATGTCTACTCTTTTCTAAGCCAAGAGACATCCACGTCTTACCTCCATCAACCGTCTTCCACATGCCATATCCAGAAGAGACGTTGCCACGTACTGTTTTTTCTCCTCCACCTACGTAAATGACATTGTTATCTGAAGGGGCTACCGCGATAGAGCCTATTGATCCGCCGAAGAATCCATCGGAGATGTTCTCCCATGATCTGCCGCCATCCAGTGTCTTCCATACACCACCTCCTGTGGCGCCAAAGTAAAATAAGTTGGGTTTGCCAGGAACGCCTGTTACTGCGCAGGAACGGCCACCTCTGTATGGGCCTATAGATCTCCATTCTACTGAAGAGTAGTAGTCTTCTGCGGGAGAAGGAACCGTAGATTGTGAGATGACATCTGTGCATAGCAATAAGAATGCACAAAGGGTAGTAGTGATGAGTCTTTTCATTGTTGTAGCTTTCTGTTAAACTAAGTCGAAAGCTAATGAAAAAGGTGGAATTGAATAGTAAGAGAGCCTTGTTATGTACCCCGAACTTTAAGCCGTGGCCAATCGCATGCGCTCCATCATATAATATTCCTTAAAGGAAATCATACGTTCGCGCTCTTCATCATATAGCTTAAGCGTTACCGTCTTGATGCTATCTACGAAAGTCAGTGTCTTAGCGTATTTGGTGAAAAGCGGATTCTCCTTCATACATTTCTCTAAGTTGTAGTTAGGAATACGTGCGCTCAAGTGATGGATGTGGTGTAAGCCAATGTTGCCTGTCAACCATTGGAAAACCTTCGGTAGTTTATAGTAGCTCGCACCTCGAATGGATGCCAAAAGATAATCCCAGTTTTGTCTCCATCTCATATAAGTCTCTTCATGCTGGTGCTGTACATAGAAAAACCAAAATGCTACACAAAAGAATGAAACTACTAAGAGTAATTGAATCAATAAGAATCGCTGCCAACCTAAGAAATAAGCAAGCCCTGCATATACCAATACGATGAATAGGTTATTGATGACTTGGGTCCTTCTGATCTTATTCCAGCCACGTAGCTTTAAACTTGGGATGCGATTGGAGATGGCCCAATAGAAAAATGGTACGATGACGAACATCACAGCTGGATGGCGAAACATTCTATACTTAAACCTTCCCCATTTGCTTCGGCTTCTAAACTCTTCAACTGTGATGAAGTTGATGTCACCTATGTTTCTTTCTTCGAGTTGTCCAGTATGCCCATGGTGATGATTGTGCACCTTCGCCCAGTACTTAAAGGGTATCGTTGAGAAAAAGCTACATATGTATCCTACGACATTGTTCAACTTATTAGATGGCAGGAAGGACTGGTGGCCGCAGTCGTGCTGAATGATGAAGATCCTGACTAAGAAAAAGACATTGACAATGCCTATCCCGATGGTCAACCATATAGACCAATTGACACTGAAGTACATAAGCGTCCAAAGACCGATATAGGGTAGAAATGTAGTGATGAGCTGAAGAATGGCTTTTTTAGTATTA
>CALIHL010000048.1 GCA_938022935.1 uncultured Saprospiraceae bacterium | reverse complement strand
AAGATCTTTCTTAACAGCCGCAAGGTCAAGTGTTTTAAATTCTTCTGTATAATTAAACCCTTCATCCATTGGATCAGCAAGTGAAGAATGCTGACGTAAGATGTTTAATTTCAACTGATTAGGCCACCACTGCTTGTTAGTGGTACCGCCACCTGCAGCTTCCTTCAAAGTCCCACCCATGAATGGGCATTGACTTGGTTCTCCGTTCATATGATTGTTATCCATAAGCTTAATTTTTAGAAGTCAAACTTACTTCATATTTAAAAGAATTATCATTCAATTAGCTAAAATCATTATCTACAACATAGATATTAAGCCCTAGAATATTCGACAAGATCGTTCTTACTTCATCGGACAGTCGACGAGAAGGAGATGTTTAACATCTCTTGACCAAGAAGTGGTACGAATAGAGATCTTAAATTGATTTGAGCATCTACAACTCCATCTTCATCATTAGATCTACTTGAGGATCTGAGCCTAACATGAATATATGCTTATCAAAAGCTTCGAAGCCCTCTCTCTTATAAAAGCATATGGCCCTGTCATTTTCCTCCCATACTCCTAACCACAGACAAGTGTAATGCTCTTCTCTCGCCACAGCTTTAGCTTTATCCAGCATAAGCTTCCCCACACCAAAGCCCTGGCCTTCGGGTAGAAGGTAGATACGTTCGACTTCGAGACCATTTGGGATATATTGCTCCGTTTGAGCTCCTAAGCGGTTTAGCTTCAGATAACCCTTAACAGATGCATCAATTAAAACGAAGTAAAAAAGGGAATCTGGGTTCGCGAGTTCTTCTTCTATTTGAGTGACATTCAACTTCTGATCTACATAATCATTGAAGTCTTCTGGATTATTAAGATGAGCAAAAGAGAAAGTAAACGTATCTACAACAATTTGATGAAGTTGAATCAGATCTTGGTCACTAACTTTCTTCAGGACTGCTCTCATATCTTGAAAGTATATCTTTCAATGATTCGTTGTGCAAATGATCCAAAAATAATCAAAAATGAATCACCTAATTTGGTTATTCATTCCTTAGTCAACCATCTCTAATAAACAATATAACACATAGTACAACATTGATTTGTATACACATTACGAATACGCAACACTTTGATTGTCAGAATATTATGAATTTTAAAAGAATTTTAGATTCAATTACATCGTCAACACGACATGTAATCTGATACATAAATAACTGATTGCTCTTTTGGATATTTACACCAGTATATATTAAACCTATATACACGGAGAAGGAAGGCAAAGCGGGATCACTAATAATTAAAGATGTTCTTCACAAAACGGTCTTTTTTGGTTCCTCTTTGCTTCTTTTGTTTAAACAACGAACATTGATTTCTCCAAAGCAGTTTTACGCTTTCTTTTTGGGGATTTAAGATGGTCCAGAATAATTACCCACAAGTCTTCATACGGTATTACCTCTACTCCTGCTAATGGTGCTGCAATATTATAAGTAACGCTTCTCATCCTGTGTAAATATTTCTCCGTCTTTCTTTTAACAGCAATCGAATTAAAATTATTGATAGGAACCTCTAAGAGCATTTTAATAAAGCAGTTCGATCTGAAGTTAGGGCTTTTACGAACCAAGTTTCTACTACAAAAATCCTTTAGCGAATATATCTTTTGCTCCATCCCATCATAATCACGATCATAAATATTGAATAATAACTGGATGACAATGAGCGGGATCTTCATTCGCTCTTTATCATGTTCGAAATTGGACATTTCATTCACAAACTTGTTCATTCTAAATTTTCCAACTTTCTTATCTGTATCTATTCGACCTACTCTAAGTAGAAATTCTAAGTAGCCACCTACTAACAAATTGAATGATCTTATTTCTTCATTTTGCTTTTTAAAGGTTCTTTGCCCTAACATATTCTCATGAAGATCATGTGCGCGATTGTATTCTCCAAGGTGAATGTCAATCATCACTTTTTGATATCCACATACAAACCAATTCATTGAGCCAACCCTATATCCTTGGATAGCAATATCAAGAGCTGACTTCCCTTTTTCCAATTCATTTAAATACAAATAACATCGAGCCATTTTTACCAGATGTCCCGATTCAGCATAGACATGAGAAAATGGAAGTTGCTTAAAGAATTCATAACCCTGCTTCGCATATTTCAAAGCTGTACGAAAATCGCCCGTTATTTCGAATGTAAGAAAAGCCATCCTAAAAAAGCTCCCTTGAAACTTAAATGACTCACTCATTTCAGCAAGGTGGCCTTCAGATTCATTAACAAACTGCAAGCCCATTTCATGCAATGTCTTCAAGTCAACCCTTGCCTTCACCCTATTAGCAACCAATTGAGAATACTTCCATTGCACTTCATTTTCTTTAGAAATCAAAAACAAACAATGCTCCAACTCTTTATAATAGTCTTCAGCTTTCTTTATGTGTATTTCAATTATTGTGTAATACTTCACAAGATACTGGCAAGCTTCAAGACGTATTTCATTGAAGAAGTACTTTCTTGCTTTTACAATTAAATCGTCTGCAATAGACTTAGCAAGAGAGTTGTAAGTCAACCCTTTAAGGACTCCTAAAATGGCAGCTTGTTGATTACTGCTGTAGTAATTTTTTTGAAAACTTGTCTGAGTGGACTCACTCACGGGGAACAATAACAACTGATTATATAAAACCTTTCTTACAACCCTTTTATATCTACGAAATTTTCCAGAATTAGAATCTACATTTATTAGACCTGCTACACGATGATCATCAAGTTGAGGAGTAGTTAATAAAACCTGAAGCATCTCAACTTCTTTTACTCCTAACTTCTCAAATACAAAATCCCAGTCATGTTTGACATAATTCATCCCAGTTCTCAGGACATAGATAAGTTCATATAATTCTCTCATAGACAGTAAACAACTTTAATATAACACTTTGATTTTAACATTTATTACATACAGGCAATAAATGACTTAAGCAATATAAAATCCAATATAAGACGGTTCAAATCATATACAAATTCCACATAGTCAACATTTTATGCGAGATCATTTCATCCCATCTTTACATCGACAGATTTATTTATTTATCTCAAATACACAATTATGTTCACGGCATACATGTTTATTACTGGAGAAGATACTGATGGCGTTTAGCATCAACCATTCCAAAATTAAAAAGGCTTCGTGTTGTACTCGAAGCCTTTTTAATATCATGTTACAAGATCTATTAATGACGTGACTGTAATACGTGGACTACGTCCTCTAATTTAAATTTACGATCGCGCAGCAATATCAAATAATGGTAGAAAAGATCAGCCGCTTCCCCCAAGAACAAGTCATCCTTCTTCATCATTGACTCTATCACCAACTCCACAGCTTCTTCTCCCACTTTTTGAGCTATCTTATGAGTCCCTTTGTCAAACAAAGAAGACGTATAAGATTTTTCAGTTCTATTTTGACATCTATCCTCAATAACACTTTCTAACTTATCAATGAAAGCGAGTTTGTTAAGTTGATTTTCTTCTGCCCAACAAGTATCAGAACCAGTATGACATGTTGGGCCATCTGGAGTTACTTTTATCAAGAGCGCATCCTGATCACAGTCAAGAGACCATGAGACAAGATGAAGGTAGTTTTTGCTACTTTCTCCTTTTGTCCATAGTCTTTGCTTTGATCGACTATAAAAGGTCACCAGCTTAGTTGCTTTCGTTTTAGAAAAAGCTTCTTCATTCATATACCCAAGCATCAGGACCTTACCTGTTTTATCATCTTGAATGATCGTAGGGATCAGCCCTTTATCGTCATACTTCATGCACTTATCTTCTAAATTCTAACTTCAATATTCTTCTGTCTTAAATATCCTTTCAACTCCGACAAACCAATCTCATCAAAATGAAACACACTTGCCGCCAGTCCCGCATCAGCCTTCCCTTTTGTAAATACATCTACAAAGTGATCCATCGACCCTGCTCCACCTGAAGCTATCACAGGGATGGTTAAGCGCTCATTCATCATTGCCAAAGCTTCACAAGCAAATCCCGCTTTAGTGCCGTCATGGTCCATTGAAGTAAACAAGATCTCCCCAGCTCCCTTTGATTGCATCTCTTCTGCCCAATCAAAAAGTTTTAGTTCAGTAGGCTTAGAACCTCCATGCGTATGTACCAGCCACTCTCCATCGACTTGTCTGGCATCTATCGCAACTACCAAGCACTGAGCGCCAAATTCATCCGATATCTCCTTTGCCAAAATCGGTCGATAGACAACTGCACTGTTGACACTTACTTTATCTGCTCCATTCCTCAAGATATGAGCAACCTTCTCAACAGATGCTATACCACCTCCTACTGTAAATGGAATATCGACTTGTGCGCCCACTCTCTTAACCAGCTCATAGATCGTTTCTCTCTCTTCTATAGTTGCAGATATATCAAGTAGAACAAGTTCGTCAGCCCCCACCTCAGCATACTTCTTAGCTAGCTCTACAGGGTCACCAGCATCTCTGAGATTTACAAAATTTACACCTTTGACAGTTCGTCCGTTTTTGATATCGAGACAAGGGATGATGCGCTTAGTCAGCATTATGAAAACGCTTTTAAGACTTCATCAGGATCAATCAACCCTTCGTAAAGTGCCTTCCCTAAGATGATACCCGAGATGCCCATGTCTTCAAGGACTTTGCATTCTTCGATAGACGACACGCCTCCGCTTGCCACGAGTTCTATGCCCGGGAAGTTATCGATGATATCATTGTATAAATCCAAAGAAGAGCCTGCCATCATACCATCCTTTGCTATATCAGTACATACAAAGTGACGAGCTCCGTCATCCATGAAGTCATTGATAAACTCCATAATATCTACCTCAGTATTTTCTAACCAACCATTGATAGACAACTTTCTATCCTTCACATCTGCACCGATCATTATCTGGTCTGCTCCATACCGAAGCACCCAAAACTTAACAAGATTAGAATTACGCACCGATAGGCTTCCAATGTTCACTTGGTTAGCTCCGGACCGTAATGACTGTATCAAAGAATCTTCACTCTTTATACCACCACCAAAATCAATTTTTAAATTAGTATCAAGTGCTATCTGGTTAAGTACATATAGGTTCTTAGGACTACTTGTTTTAGCGCCATCAAGATCTACAAGATGCAAGTACTCAAAGCCTCTTTTCTCTAACATCCTAGCTACGTCAATTGGGCTTTCATCATAAACCTTCTTTTGATTATAATCTCCCTGTGTTAACCTAACACACTTTCCATCAATCACATCTATTGCTGGTATCAACCGCATGTCAATCGTTTATTTTTAAAAAGTTAGATATTAACTGGGCACCTAATTTGCTGCTTTTCTCAGCATGAAACTGGATACCCCAGAAGTTATCTTTTCTTATCGCTGCTGCAAATGTAACATCATAATGACTGGAAGCGATGCAATACTCGTTCTCTGGCATATAGTAGCTATGCACATAGTAGAAGTAAGATTGATCCTCGATATTCTCGAATAATGGATCATCACTCTTTTTCATCGTTGTATTCCATCCTATATGCGGTACGTTATGATCCTCAGAATGCTCAAACCTTTTCACAACCCCAGGTACTACACCAAGACAGTTTGTATCACCCTCTTCTGATTGCTCTACCATCAACTGCATACCGACACAGATTCCTAATACAGGCTGCTTAAGGCCTTTTATAACGTCTACAAGCCCTTTTCTCTTCAAGGCTTCCATCGCTGCACCTGCATGACCTACGCCAGGGAATATTACTTTATCAGCACTTTGGATTTCAGCTGGATCACTTGACAAGATATAGTCTGCTTCTAACCTGTCGAGCGCATTCATCACGGAGCAAGTATTGCCCGCATCATAGTCTATCATCACTATCATAAGACACCTTTGGTTGATGGGAGCACATCACTTTCTCTGTCTATACTGATACCATGTCTGATCGCTCTCGCAAATGCTTTAAATATCGCTTCTATCTTATGATGCTCGTTGTCGCCTTCGGCTTTTATATTGAGGTTGCAAGCAGCGTGATCACTGAATGACTTAAAGAAGTGATAGAACATCTCCGTAGGGACATCGCCAACCTTCTCTCTTTTGAAAGTAGCATCCCATTCTATCCATGCTCGCCCTCCAAAATCAATCGCCACTTGTGCCAAGCAATCATCCATAGGTAGACAAAATCCATATCGTTGCATGCCGACCTTACTGCCCATGGCATTCTTAAAGGCAGCTCCTAAGGTAATCGCAGTGTCTTCTATCGTGTGATGCTCATCAATCTCCAAGTCCCCATCAACTTTGATGGTCAAGTCCACAAGTCCATGACGAGCGATCTGCTCCAGCATATGGTCGAAGAAGTTGAGCCCTGTATGTATCTCAGATACACCTGTTCCATCTAAATTTAGGTCAACGAAGATCTTAGTCTCAGAGGTAGTTCTCTCTTCAGAAGTTTGCCTGTCTAAAGACTTCAGATGATTATATATATCTTTCCAATTATTGGTGATGAGCGCAACACTTTCTTTCACTTCCGCAGGTGACGCTTCTTGATGTCCAATCTTCTCATGTAGAAAGATTCCTTTGGCTCCAAGATTTTGCGCAAGCTTTGTATCACTCCATCTGTCTCCGATCACTAATGATCTTCCGAGATCGTAATTACCATCTATGTACTGAGTCAACATGGCGACTCCTGGTTTTCTATAAGGGGAGTTATCCTTTTCAAAACTTCGATCGATATGAATACTATCGAAGACAATACCTTCTCCTTTAAGCACATCTATCATTAGCTCTTGTAACGGCCAAAAGTCTCGCTCTGGATAAGAGTCCGTACCAAGGCCATCTTGATTGGTCACTAAGGCGAGCGTATAATCTAACTCATTCACAATCTTGGATAAGTAAGTGATCGCTCCTGGGAAAAAGCTAAACTTATCAAGCCTGTCAACTTGGTAGTCCGACTCTGGCTCCCTAATGATTGTACCATCTCTATCTATGAACAGTACCTTCTTCATAATATTGGTTTATAAGTTTGATCAATCGATCGTTCTCTTCTGGTAAGCCTATCGTTACGCGCAGACATCCTGCACAATTCAATTGACTACTTCGATCTCTGATGATGACTCTATGACTCATCAGGTATTGATACAGCTCTTTGTGTTTTTCAAATCTTATCAGTAAGAAGTTAGCCTCTGATGGATATATCTTCTTAACATTGGTCTGATTAGAAAGTGCACTGACTACTTTCTGACGTTCTGTACGAGCCTCAGCTATACGCGATTGGGTTAAGTCAACATCCTTCAAGATTGACATCGCCATTGCTTGTGTATGGTTATTGACATTGTATGGAGGCTTAACTTTAACGAGATATGAAATGATCTGTGAGCTTGCAAACCCCATCCCAAGTCTCAGTCCAGCGCCTCCCATTGCTTTTGAAAAAGTCTGGAGCACGATTACATTTTCTAATTGCGATAGCTGAGTTGTCATTGAGTCCTGATCAGCAAACTCTATATACGCCTCATCGATCACAACTATACCTTGCCATCCATCAATTACAGCTTTCACTCGATCAGAAGAAAGCAAGTTGCCTGTTGGATTATTAGGCGAGCAGAGAAACAAAACCTTGTGATGCGCCGTTTGATCCGCCAAACATAGATCGACGCCTAAATCAAAATCAGTATCCAGAGAGATCTCTTCACATTTTATATCATTGATGTCTGCGACGACTTTATACATCCCAAAAGATGGGCTAATATACCTTACAATGTCTTGTTTGGGCTCGCAGAAAGTCCTGACTATTAGATCTATAATCTCATCCGACCCATTACCCAGTATAATCTGCTCTTGCTTTACACCTTGAGCAGTTGCAATCATACCTTTCAGCTCACGCTGATGCGGATCAGGGTAGCGATTATAATCGGTTTGGTATGGAGATTCATTAGCATCCAAGAATACTTCAGCCTCTCCTTTGAATTCGGCGCGTGCAGAACTAAAGGGCGTTAGCGACCTTATATTTTCTCTTACAAGACTTGCTATGTTCATAGATTATCAAGTCTTAATTGAACAGCATTGGCATGAGCAGTTAGCTCTTCATTGGTTGCCATAGTTATAATTGCTGGGCCGATATTTTGGATACCATCTTTAGTGATATTTTGAAAAGTGATCTTCTTCACAAATGAATCTAATGACACTCCACTGTATGCTCTTGCATACGCTGCAGTGGGTAAAGTGTGATTTGTACCAGACGCATAGTCGCCTGCACTTTCAGGTGTATAATGCCCTATAAACACAGAACCTGCGTTCTTTATAAGATATAATTGATCAGCAGCATTATCACTGCTTAAAATCAAGTGCTCTGGCGCATATTTATTGATAAAATCATAAGACTCTTCAACTGTATCAAATACACACGCATAAGCATGATCCAGCGCTATCGCAGCAGTGTTAGCTCTCGAAAGATTTTCTAATTGAGCATTGAGCTCATCCGTCACCTTGCCAACGATATCCTCAAATGTAGTGATCAAAACGACCTGACTATCTATACCGTGCTCTGCTTGAGACAGTAAGTCCGATGCTATAAAAGCGGGATTTGCGGAAGCATCCGCATAGACTAAAACCTCAGAAGGACCAGCAGGCAAATCTATCGCAACACCATGCTCTAAACCTTTCATCTTGGCGGCAGTAACAAACTGATTGCCTGGACCAAATATCTTAAACACTGGTGGTATCGTACCAGTACCCAACACCATCCCTGCGATAGCTTGAGAACCACCAACTTTTACAATTTGCTTTATGCCACACAATTGAGCGGCATAAAGAATGGCTGGGTGAACTTTGCCCTGTTTGTTGGGCGGCGTACAGAGCACTACTTCTTGACAGCCTGCTACTTGAGCGGGTATGCCGAGCATCAGGACTGTACTGAACAATGGTGCAGTACCTCCTGGAATATACAAACCAATACGCTCGATAGCTCTTGCCTCTTGCCAGCAAGTCACTCCCTTTGTAGTTTCAATTTTCTTAGATTCTAATTGTTGCGATTCGTGAAACTGCTTTATGTTTTCGTAAGCGAGATTAATAGCGTTTTTCAATTCTTCAGACACCAGATCTACTCCTACCTTACACTCTTCTTGACTCACCTCAAGAGAATCAAGTTTTACTTTGTCAAACCGCTCTGTCAAAGCCAAGATCGCTTCGTCTCCATCCTTGCGAACTGAATCAAAAACACCCTGAACGATAGTAGAAAGCTCTTCTTTCTTTACCGTAGGCCGCTGAACCAAATCATTGATAAGATCTTGATCTGGGTTCTTGTAACTTTTTAATGAGACGTTATATTTGGACATCAGACGACCATTTTTTCAATTGGAATAATTAAAATGCCTTCGGCTCCCAGCGCTTTTAGTTTATTGATAACTTTCCAAAAGTCTGACTCCGCAATCACAGAATGAAGAGAACTCCACCCTTCTTCAACCAAGGGCAAGACGGTTGGACTCTTCAAGACAGGAAGCATATCACTGACTTCCTTTATCTTATCATTAGGGACATTCATCAAGACGTATCTATGGTTACGCCCTTTCATGACAGATCTGATCCTGAATAATAACTGATCTAAAAGCTCCTGCTTCTCATCACTCAGGTCATCATTGACAGCGATAATCGCTTCTGACTGAAGGATGACATCCTTCTCATCCAGACCATTCTTAAAGAGTGTACTACCCGAGCTGACGAGATCACAGATAGCATCTGCCAAGCCGATATTGGGAGCAATCTCGACTGACCCTGAGATCACATGTATCTCGGCCGACACAAATTGTTCGTCGAGATACTGCTGGAGCGTGTGCGGATAAGAGGTAGCGATTTTCTTACCTGCCAAGTCTTGGATACTGTTATACTTACTCCCTTTGGGCACAGCGATAGATAATCGACACTTTGAGAAACCTAACTTATCCAACAGTTTGACCTTCACATTCTTCTCGTGAAGGGTATTCTCTCCGATGATCGCTATATCCGCTACTCCATCTTCGAGATACTTCGGTATATCTGAGTTGCGTAAGAAGTAAAAAGTAGCGTCCATCCCTCTCGCTGGCGCCTTCAGCTGATCTTTAGAGTTGTCAACCTTTAAGCCCGCTGACTTCAACAAGGCTATCGTCTCGTCGTGCAGTCGCCCAGATTTTTGAATGGCTATGTTTAATCCCATAAAATATTAAATAAAAAAACCCGCAGAAACTATTCATCTCGCGGGCTATATCTAAAAAGGTTATTTCTTCGAAATCAGATACATGTATAGCACGCGCTGTATGGATGGTGTCCATGATGTGCATGCAAATGATGTAACTGAGAAATCATAGTGCAATAATAATGCATTTTTTCACAAATGGTTGACGAGAGTTGATGGAATCCTGAAGAGCAGTATATTAATGGCATATTCACATCTTATATGAAACTTGGATCCACCATAATGAATCTTTCCTTTATACTCCTCATGTCTTGTACAGGAAAGGAAAACACTTCAACAGAAGAACCTTACAACTCGTCTTCCAAAGAAACCATAGTAGTCGTAGTTGCACATCCCGATGACGAAACAGCGATTGGCCCCGTCATGGCGAAATACTCAAAAGACAATGATGTTTATCTGATCATCGTAACAGATGGCAGTTATGGCGTAACGGATCACGCTGGCATCCCAGAAGGTGATGATTTGATTAAGATTAGGAACATCGAAGCGGCTTGCTCATGTGAAGCACTGGGTGCTCATCCTCCTATACATCTGGGGTTGATCGATGGACTAGGCTTTTATGCACGTGGCAACTTTTATGAACAAATGTCGACTATGAAAGATAAGCTACATGAACAGTTTAAGAAGTTACAACCAACAATAGTGCTCACTTTTGGGCCTGATGGAGATACAGGTCATCATGACCACCGGTTAGTTGGCAATATGACGACTGAGGTTTTGTTAAGCAGCGCTGACTACAAGGAAATCGATCTGTACCACTATGGCTGGACAAAGGATCAATCTGACAAATTTCCAGATTGGAATCTTGGCTTTGTGGCCAAAGAATATCTGGATACGGCCATTTCATTTGACGAGGAAGATGAACAGCGGGCATTTGCTTCTATCCGTTGCCACAAAAGTCAATATCCGCAAGAGGAATTAGATGCATGGGTTGAGCTAGAATCACGAGACGACAGCAACATCTTATATTTTAGGAAGGCTGTGCGTAGTATGGAGCGCAGAACAGCGTTTTGAACAGCCCTTCCTACAATATCCAAGAGAACTGATGATTAAGTCTAAGGTTGCTACTTATCCGAAAGCTGTTATCTTTTACAATGAAGCCTGCGGACCCACTTTGATAAGATGAAGAAACAGTCCCACTTCCATTTTGAGTTGAAACCTTTAAGTCGACACTGACTATCCTACCTTGACTATCATAGATGCTCCCTTCAAAGTCGACATCTATATCTTGAAGAGATTTGAACTCCGCAGCGATCTCCTTCAGTTCTTGCTCTGTTGTCTCAGAGCCCAAAACAAGATAAGACACATCATCCCCTATGACATAACGTGTTTCTTTGCTACTCACTAAGCAACTGGACAATCCTATAATAGTAAGAATTAGTATCAAAAAATGATGCAGAAAAACTTTCATAATCAGCCTATTTAATACTTAGGCTAACTAATATATGAATATTTAATCCTGTAAATAATTATATAGATGATTAGCATCGCGTTGACTATGTACATGGTGATATTATCGATGATCACCATATGCATCACTATAATATTATCACTTCAAGTAAAGCAAACCCTTGACTTCTACATCCTTGGCTACAGCTTTAGAAAGTATCGATGGTTCATCAACTTTAAA
>CALIHL010000047.1 GCA_938022935.1 uncultured Saprospiraceae bacterium | reverse complement strand
AGTTATGTCGTAATTGAACTGATTTTAATAAGCTAGCATCCCTAATGGCAATCTTGCTTGCGGTGTCTTGCACGCTGCATCTATCAGTTGGATCTGCTCCATGAGTTGCTCTACCAATGGGTTGTCGATTGCATATTGATGAGGTGTTTCCATTGATACGTTATTAGCAAAACCTTCGATGAACTTCTCAATAAATGTTTTCTCTATGATAGGATATTCTAAGACTTTATAATCGTCATAAGACGCAGCTTTTGCAGCGATCGCAATCGCATCTTGCAAGCTACCCAATGTATCAACAAGACCTGTCTCAAGAGCATCTATGCCACTCCAGACTCTGCCTTGGGCCACTTCATGCACAGCATCTACGGTCATGTCCCTTCCTTCTGCGACGATGCCTTTAAACTGTCGGTAGATACGTTCTGTCTCTGCTTTAAGTAGAGCGTTTTCTGATGCACTCCTTGATACGAAAGAAGAATAAAGGAAAGTTCTTTTCCCAGTACTTATTGTATCCCAGTAGATGCCCAGCTCTTCTTCAGACATCTCCTTTAGGTCTGGTATCATCGAAAAGACGCCTATAGAGCCCGTTAATGTCGTCGGCTCGGTTACGATCTTATCAGCTGCAGCCGCCACATAGTATCCTCCTGATGCAGCATAATCGCCAAATGATGCGACCACATATTTGCCTTGAGCCTTAAGATCCTTGACGCGCTTCCAAAAGCGATCAGAAGTAAAGCTACTGCCGCCTGGACTATTGACCCTGAGTACGATAGACTTGACCTTGTCATTATCCTCTAACCTGTCAAACACTTCATCATATACGTCCATGGTGATGCCTCCTCGAGCTTCACCACCGCTTTCTACTGTTCCTTCTGCATAGATGACAGCGATCTTATTGTCGTTAGTTACGGATGGTTTAGGACGATCAAAGTGATACTCTTCAAGTGAGACATAGTTAACATCTGAATCCCCAAGTTGCTCTTCGATCTGATCTTTTATATCATCAAAGTAAGAGAGTTGATCTACTAATCCAAAGTTGATCGCATCATCTGCGTTGTTGGATAGCCCCTCCGTGATAACTTGATCTACATCTTCTGCGTCAAGATGGCGCTGTGTAGCTGCATGATCGGCCAAGGCATCATGGTAATCTTGGAGATAAGCATGGGTTTGGTATTTGTTATCGGCAGAAGCTTTACCTCGATAATAGGGCTCTATCGCACTCTTGTACCTGCCTGCGTGATACACATCAAAGTCAATCCCAGTCTTCTGGCTAAAGTCCTCATAGTATGGGATGGCCATGCCATATCCACGTAGATCGACGACTCCATTGGGGTTGAGATGAAGTGTATCTGCAGCGCTTGCGATGATGTACCCCGACTGTGAGAAGTAGTTGCCATAACCGATCACGAACTTGCCCGATGCCTTAAACTGATCTATACTTCTTGCGATGCTGTAAGCAGTTGTTGGATTGGCAGGAACTGCTTCTGACTGAAGTAGGATGCCCTCGATCTTACTATCTTCTGCAGCAGTCTCAAGGAGCCTTGTTATGTCATTAAGACCAACTGCTGATGATGGGCTTGCGCCAAATTGTCCAGATGGGATGTTATCGGTTAACTCAGGTATGACGTTGTCAAATTTGAGGTGCAATACGCTATTAGACTTGATCGATGTGTCCGGTGCTCCCGAGGCCATCAGGCCCGCAAAAAAGAAAAACAAGATGCCCACCACAATCAGTACGCCTACAATAGTAGCCAATGTATATTTTAGAAACTGCTTCATATCCCACAAATGTAGAACAAGGTCTCATTGTTTTATTAATATTATGATTAATTAGTCAGTGTGTCTGACAAAGAAGCCCACGGCTTAGATCAATTATTATGTTGAAGCGGATATACAGATTTCTTAGTCCAAGGTTTCAGACCATCTTTCTGGACTATAAAGTAGATCAGAAGCCACGTTATGGTCACGGAAAGCCGCTACATCAGGGTCTCCGTGAGATTATCGATAAGAATCGACCGGCTTACGCCAAATACCTCAATCACATAGTGACTCTCAAAGAGCAGATCTTGTCTGTTGAGCAAAATCTTCAGGCTTACAACTTCTCTTGGGACAATGGCTTTCTACCAGGTTTAGATATAGTGAGTCTCTATGGCATGATTGATTACTTTAAACCATCGCAGTATATAGAGGTGGGCAGTGGCACCTCCACGAAGATCGTCTTTCAAGCCAAACAGGATCAATCAATAGCTACAAAGATTATCTCTATAGATCCTCATCCGAGGGCAGATATCGATAACATATCAGATGAGATCATGCGATCAGGTCTTGAAGAAATTGATTTGTCAGTATTTAATAGATTAAAATCAGGAGATGTCTTGTTCATTGATAACTCACATCGGATACTACCTAATTCTGATAGCACAGTGTTCTTCTTAGAAGTATTGCCGAGATTAGAAAAAGGAGTGATCGTCCATATCCATGATATATACCTGCCGTATGATTATCCGCAGTTCATGTGTGATCGATTCTACTCAGAGCAGTATGGTCTTGCGATAGCTTTACTTTCTAATCCTGACAAATATGAGATCTTACTGCCTAACTACTATATCAGTGAGGATGAAGAACTCTCATCGTTGATCACTCCACTATGGGAGCAGGGCTCAATGAAAGATGTAGAAAAGCATGGCGGGTCGTTTTGGTTTAAGGTCAATTAGCTACTTTTATAATCACACTTCCAAGAACTATAGCTTCTATGAAACCTGCATCATCTATATTAATCATACTCTTACTTCTATCTGCTTGTAAAGCTCAAGCGCCCAAACGGCAAATGGACTATCATCCATTTGTTCTTAAAGCAAAGGAGACGTCTCTATATACGAAAGATATAAACTGGGCAGAGGTCAATCAGAAGTTTAAAGAACTAACTGAAGGCAAAGAATCCATCGAAGAACTAAAATAGGGATTACAATACCTGATCAATAGCTTAGGTGATAAACATGCTCGCGTCATGTCTGCTGTAGATTATTCTACAGTTGTTTGGTATACCGGCGAGCCGAGAAATCCTGATCCAAGACCAATTGATAGAGACTTTCATCATTCTGTAATTAACGACCTGTCTGCAAGATTTTCCTATCAGTTATTAGAAAACAAAGTTGGCTACTTGAGAGTAGTAAGTATAGGTCAAGGAGAAGTGAAGGAACAATCGGATCAAATCAGACTGGGATTGATAAATCTGAAAAAAGAAGGCGTAGATAAGTGGATCTTAGATCTAAGATATAATGGAGGTGGCAATATGGAGCCGATGCTATCCGGATTGGCACCATTGATAGGCGAAGGTCATATAGGTGGTTCTGTTGATGCGGATGGTGAAGAAAGAAGAATTAATAAAATCGAAAATGGTCAGTTTAATAACTGGGGGCGGATCGCTTGTGAGATGACTAATCAACCTGAGATTGATTCTTCAGAGAAAGTTGCTGTCATGCTCAGTAGATATACACTAAGCTCAGGAGAAGTGGTTGCAATATCATTTAAGGGTAGACCTAATACCACTTTTATCGGTGAGTATAGTGGCGGTTATACAACGGGCAATGGTTTTGATCAAATTAGTGACGAATTGATATTGGTCATTTCAGGTGATATATATTCTGATCGCAACGGTAAGATTTATGAGCGACATGTTGACGTGGATATATCGATTCCGTTTGATCACAAAGCAAGTCTTCAGGAGGACCTTCAAGTCAAAGCAGCTATTGATTGGTTGAATAAGTAGATGAGACCTACACTTTCTAAGAGCGAACTAGAGTCTATCGCTTCAATTTTTCTAATTGAAAGACGACGGCTTTCATGTCTTTATGTAGTGGTGCTTCCCAAGTAGACTCAACTCCAGTCTTGGGATGAGTGATGGTCAACTGATGCGAGTGGAGGGAGCTTCTCGACATCAGTGGTCGCTCTTCTTTGTTACGATTAAACTTTAATTTTTTAATCTGAGATAGGAAAAAGTTTGGGCTAAGGCCATACTTGCTATCTGTAATCAATGGAGCACCGATGTGCTTCATATGGACCCTGATCTGATGCGTGCGTCCTGTATGTATGCGCAGAGAAACTAAAGCATAGCGATCCAATGACTTAACCACTTTATAATCTGTAAGCGCTTCTTTCCCTTTAAGTGCAGCGATGTACATGCCTTTCTTAGACTTGCTTTCAGCAATGTGGGTGTGGATCGTGCCGCTCCGCTCAGCTGGATGTTGACATAGTGCGAGGTAGGTTTTTATAACTTTTCTATTTTCAAATTGCTCAGACAGATGAGCGTGACTTACATCATCCTTGGCGAAGACCATAATGCCTGATGTCTCCATATCCAATCTGTGTACCACATATATTTGACCATATCTTGATGAGAGTAGGTCTCTAAGATTAGGCTTTGAAGCGTCAAATCGATCTGGTACAGAAAGGGTGTGGGCTTTCTTATCAACAACTACGATCTGGTCATCTTCGTATATGACTGCATATGGTTTTCTCATGAGTAGTCGCTGAATTTTTTCTTGCCCAATAAGAAGTAAGAAAAGGGTAAGATGCCGCTAATCTTTCCTTTGGTGTTCTTTGGTCCGATGCTATGTCTATTTAGAAAATACTGATGCGATTTTTTCTTTTTGGATATAGAGCCTATCGAACCAAGACCATGTAAGATGCCTTTTAACGCTGAGCCGAAGTGTGATACTTTCCCTTTCAAAAGAAATAAAAGAGCATAAGCTATATCAATCTTCATACGGCTTGGAATCTTAAAAAACAAACTCCCTAAGGACATGTTCTTTCTAATCATCCAGTAATTGTTGCGCAGATTGAGGTATACCTTTTTAGGACTATCATAAGTTAATGTCCCACCGCCAAGGTGATATACAATAGACATGGGTTGGCACATTATTTTATAACCAGCACTTTTTAATCTCCAGCAAAGATCGATCTCTTCCATATGAGCAAAGAAGTCGGCGTCTAAACCTCCTGCATACTTATAAAGATCAGTGCGCATAACGATTGCTGCTCCACTGGCCCAAAAAATCTCGCTCGCTTGATCGTATTGTCCACTGTCCTTCTCGACTGTATCTAGTATCCTTCCTCTACAAAGAGGATATCCTAATCTGTCTATAAATCCTCCTGCCGCACCTGCATATTCAAATTCTTCAGGACGATCAACTGATAATATCTTGGGTTGTACTGCAGCGATCTGATCATCGCTTTCCATTAGATTTATAATTGGATCAAGCCATGATGCAGTCACCCTTACATCTGAGTTGACTAGGGCGACGTATTTGCTGCCTATAGTTTGTATTGCATTATTATAACCTCCTGCATAGCCAGTGTTTTCTGATAGGCTTACAATATTTACGGAAGTGAAGTGCTCTTTTGTATAAACGACAGACTCGTCTGTTGATGCGTTATCGAAGACGACAACGTCATGATCTACAGAGGGCTCATGAGAAGATAGATAGTTTTTTAGATGCTCTTGGCCATTATAATTTAGAATAGCTGTTGTGATGGTCGACTTGCTCTTCTTCTTTTCAAAGTAATGGAGGACGGCATTCTTATCGGCTCCGATGTTAAACATCAGCTCGTCTACGGAATCGAACTTCTTGTCCCCTCTAAATTGCTGCTCGGGATAGATTGTAATCTTCTTGTCGTACAGGTCTTCGGTCACCTCACCAAAAAGGTTCATCTCGATGATGTCTGTGGACAGTCCCTGCAATGTCGGACTCTTGCCAATGTACAACATGCCTTCATACGAAACGCCATCACAGACGGCTGTTGCAGCATATGTGCCTGGTGCAGGTATCAGCTTTATCTTTTCAGGGATCTCACAGTTGGCGGTAGGGTAGCCCAACTTACCAGCGATCTGGCTTCCTTTGGCGATGGTACCGTTGAGGCGGTATGTCTTGGTCAGCAGCTTGTTGGCACGAGGCATGTCTCCTTGTGCGATACAATTACGGACCTTAGTAGAGCTTACAGCCAAGTCATCTACATCCTGTCGCGAGATCTCTTCTACCGAAAAAGCTCCTTTGTTAGCATAGGTGTTGAGCAGATCAATATTCCCAGATCGATTCTGGCCAAATCTATGGTCATAACCTATGATCAAATGCTTGACTTTGATCTTGTCGATGAGGATGTCCTCTATGTACTTATACGGATTAATCTGTGAGAACTCTATCGTGAATGGCATGACTATCAAGTGATCTAAGCCCGTCTCACTCAGCAAGGCTATCTTTTCTTCGAGGACATTGAGTAGTCTCATCTCCTTGTCATTAGGGGAGACTACTTGTCGTGGATGTGGATCGAAAGTCAGGATGATGCTTTCACCATTGACTTTGCCCGCTGTTTCTATTAATCTAGAAATGATCGTCCTATGGCCATGATGTACACCATCAAAGGAGCCTATAGTCAGCACAGCATTGTTAAATGACGGTAATTGATCTAATCCTCGATGTACTTCCAATGCTTGTTGTTAATCAGGTGCAAAAAAACGATTTATTCGGGATAGTTGTCTTCGGTTGGATCGCTTTGTAGGCTTCGGCTGAGTTATCATTAAAGTATTATGATGATCAAAGCGTCAAATGTTAGATAAGTAGCGATAATACTTGCCCAATTGAAAATAATCTGGACATCTCGCAGCGTTTTATCATTAGAAGGTTTTTAGTAGTAAAAAAAGGATATGAAACTCTTAAATATCACATCGAAGCAATTCTTGCTCTTAGGGAGTCTTTTGGTTGTTCTGCTATTATCATCATGTGCTGATGATGGTGTTGTTGAGAACCAACCTCAGATCTTTCAGCTTCCTGAAGCGCAAGAGTTAGTTTCTGCCACTTTATCAGGTAGAATCATAGACGAAAGCGATAGCCCGATCATGGGTGCTGCAGTGTCATACTTGTCAGGAAATACATCCATAGAAGTAGAAACTGATGAGTATGGTAACTTCTTGATAGAAGATGTCACCAACAAAGGTAAAGCAGCTTTTATATCAGTGAAGCATATAGGGAAGTTTGAAGCTTTTCGCAAATTTTCTCTAATCCCTAATAGATACAACTATACTGAGGTCAAGATGCTGGATCGAAATATCATCGGTTCGGTAGATGCAGCCGCAGGCGGTCAGTTGACCATGAATAACAATGCTGCTATTACGCTTCCCAAAGGAGGTGTCGTTAACAGTCAAGGCGCTAGCTATACTGGAAATGTCAATGTTGCCATGTCTTGGATCGATCCGAGCGCAGATGATCTAGCCCAAAGGATGATAGGCGATCTAAGTGGACTTGATGAAGATGGTAACTATCGCTCTTTGTCTTCTATGGGTATGCTACAAGTTGAGTTGTTAGATGCTTCAGGCAACGAACTAAATATCGGCCCTGGGGAAACTGCAGAATTGAAGTTTCCTATTCCTTCTTCTTTGGAGTCTAAGGCTGAGTCTACTATACCGTTATGGAGTTATAACGAAGAGATAGGCACATGGATCCAAGAGGGAACTGCCCAAAAAGAAGGAGACTTCTACGTTGGCGTAGTGAGTCACTTCAGTAGTTGGAATGTTGACTTCATGACAGACCCAATCGAGATCAAAGGAAAGGTGCTTATACAAACAGAAGGAGGCGCTGATGCTGTCGGTTCTTACTTGCAAGTATATGTGTGCAGTGAGGAGATCGGACGTAAAGGTGGATGGTTATGTGATGACGGAGCATTTAGCTTTTATAATTTCCCTAAGGGAGAGAAGTTTAAGTTGAAAGTACTGGATAGATGCGGTGGAGAGCTTTATAGAGAGACATACGGGCCATTTCAAAATGATGAGGAATTAGAAACTATAAAAGTGGTAGTTAGTGAGAATATGGTCAATGTGAAAGGGTTTGCGCTGACTTGTGATAGTGATCCTGTAACTGATGGTGTGTTGTCAATTAAGCAAGGAGGTCAAGTTTTCAAATACCCTATTGGCGATGATGGATCGTTTGACTTTACAATTGATTTTTGTAGTGAGGCATCTGCTAAGATGGTTCTTATTGACTTAGAAAATTCTTTGTCTAAAGAGATAACTATATCAAGTCAAGATAAATCTATTGATTTAGGAGAGTTGAAGTTATGTGAGGAGATTACCAACTTCATAAGCTTTACAGTAGATGGGAGAGAACCCAGTGTTTTTACACCTGTGGAATACGAAATCTTAGATGGAGCAGATTCTGTTGGTTCTGGATCCTTTGGTGTTTTAATTAAATACTCTGAAGGCAATATAGACACTGTTGTAGACTCGACTGGTGAAAAGGGAGCCATCGTTTCATTTACTGTTGATGCTTCTACTCTTGAGATAAAAGATGTATTACTTGTTTCATTTTCAGAAGGGTTTTATTTCTGTGGGCCAACGGGTCAGGATTTTAATGGGTATGAATCCAGTGACATTACCTTAACTGAAATTGGCTTAGATTCTGGTTCTAAAATAAGTGGTACGATAAGTACAACCACCACGACATGCTTGAATTGGCAAAGTGGAGAAGTTGAAGAAGGAATATTATTGGAAGGATCCTTTAGTGTAACTATAGATTAAGATGAAAAATTAGTGATTCCCATTAATTGAATTTTAAACCCAAGAGGCCTGGTCGTGAGACTCAGGCATCTTGGTGTTTTAATTAGAATATGACATTACAACAAAGCATAGAACAATCAAAAAAAGGCGACAAGCTGGCTCAAAGAATGCTCTTTGAGTTGTCTTGCGACTTCTTGAAGGGGGTTGCTTTGCGATATGCGGTTGACGAGTCTGTAGCGGACGATATACTACAAGAAGCATATATCAGAATCTTTAAAAACATAATAAAGTTCACTTATGTTAATGATGCTGCCAGTATGGGATGGATGCGCCAAATAACAGCGACTGAGTCTATCAGATACTTGAAGAAATCTAAAAGATGGCACCAGCTTTCATCTGAAGGGTCGAGTCAACATAAGAGTGTCTCGACTCAAGCATTTGAAGATGAGATGTATAAGATGCTATTAGGGCTTCCGGATAGACAGCGATTAGTATTTAATATGGCAGCTATAGAAGGTTACAGCCATAAGGAAATAGCACAGGAATTAGAAATAGCAGAAAGCTCTTCAAGGTCTTTACTGACCAGAGCAAGATTCTTTTTGCAAAGCCAACTTAAAAAAAATGACAGCTATGAGAAAGTCTGATCATGATATAGATAATTTGTTTAGTAGCCACTTCGAAGAGTTTGAAGTGAGTGTCTCAGATAAAGAGAGCTTATGGCGTAAGATCAATCCTGATCGCAGTAGCCGTAGGTTTTTATTCTTTATGTTCTTCGGTGTTGTTTTAACATCCTGTCTGATGATCGCATGGACGGTTGATGAGATAGAGTATAATAAGGGCGCCGCAGGAGGTGGTTCTGACGAATCAACAGTCAAGACTTTATACATTGATAAAGAACAAGACAGCCAAGGACAAAGTAATGAAGAGCTCACTGAGAGAATAGAAGCGATATTAGAAAAAGCAGATAATGAGATAGATCTTAAAAAGGTAGAGAAAAATAGAGCAAAGAACTTTCCAATTAGCTCGGAGCCAAACGCAGTTCAAAAAGCTAATCAAAGAAATTCCGATAGCAGGGGAAAAGAGCTTCAAGGTAACGGTAGAGAAAGTAGAGGTCTAACAAAAGGTGCTATAGCAGGACTTGATAAGCATCAAGCCAAAGATGGTGAAGTTGAAGGAGAAATGACAGGTCAGCACTCATCTGACGAAAGTCCAATTGTGACATTGGCCCAACAAGAAGCGGACAATTTAGTGGAAGTTGAAAGCGAACCTTTTCTTAGAAAGCAAGATTTATATCTGTCTGAGCTATCCACACATTCTATCAAAGACTTGGATGGTCAAAGAACTTTACTTGACGAATTGTCTAAGAATAAATTGGTCTGTAGTACGACTGGTAGAGCTGTTGCAGGGTCTGGTCATTTTTTTGTAGATGTGTATGGCAACCTTAGCTTGCCTATAGATCATGTCTCTCTTCAGTCTGGATCAGAGGATCAGCTTGATTACTTAAGTCTTTGGAATGATCGTTATCAATCGTTATCAAGTTTTGCTGGAGGCTTGATGGTTGGCTATAGTATGAACAACGGATTAGAAATATCTGCAGGCGGAGAATATCAACGAATAGAATCACAATACCAAACTACACAAAGAGTAACTGAGATAATAAGAGTATATGACCCTATGGCGTACTTTTTTACTGATGATGATGGCAATACAGTTTGGGTCGCTGATTCAGTGTCTGCAGTAAGCGTCTATGATCGAACAACTTCAGTTGCTAACAGGTCATCGTTGATAAGTGTTCCATTTCAATTAAGTTATCCGGTATTTCAAAAAGGAACATGGCAGATACGTGCTGTTGGTGGTGGAGCTTTTAATTTTTCATTAGACCATAAAGGGCAGCACCTAAGAAGCAATCAACAACTCGTGCAATTGGATGATGACAATGTAGGCAACTTTATTGCTCCAAGAATAGGTTTAAGTATTGAAGCAGGTTTACAGATCGGGACGTTTGTTGGAGATCGTGTAGAGCTATATGCTAGTCCACGATATAGATATAATAGACAGTCTTATTTAGTCGGATCTGAAGCTTTATCTGTAGCTCGTGATTTTGTTGGGATTAGGGTAGGGGCGAAGTATCACCTTGATTAACTGTTGATTGTTATTGGTAATTAGAATATTTGAGTCCAATCTTTTTGCATCTCAAGGAGGTTTTTGTCTATAGTTCCTTTGACTTCTTCCATTAGTGCTTGTGCCTCTGTGCCTTTTGTAGAAGGAAGTATCCGTAGTTTGACATGTGTAGACCAAGTACCAATCTGTCCAAAGATTTGCTTTGTCATACTGCTTTCAAACCAATAGTCTTTTTTTAAAGGATAGTCTATAGCAACAGGTATTATAGGTAGATCATGTTCTGCTGCAATTGCAAAAGTTCCAACTTTAAATCTGTCAGTTGTTTGGTTCGTTCCAGTTGTGCCTTCGGCATACACCAAGACGTTAGCGCCAGAAAGAAGTATCTCTTGTGTCTTGTCTCTTGCTGCAAGACGACTTCTCATCTTTTCTCTTTTTACAAATATGATTCCTGTTTTTTTAGCGCCCAAACTGATGATGGGTAAGTCACCTACTTCTGCTTTAGCGATGATATAAGCGTCAAGATAAGCTGCTTGTATAACTGGATCTAACAAGGTCCGATGATTACTAATGATCAGGCCATAAGGTATATTGGGACTCACAATAACCTCATCAATCTTTATGCCGAGTAACCAGCAACATGATCGCGCCCACCTTCTTCTGTGTTTGAAACTTCTTTCTTCAGTTTTGCCATTGATCCATTCATCAATCACTAATCGTGATATCTGAAATGCCGTATTACCAAGGATTAATACGACTCTTATGCTTCCTAGTATATACATCATGATGCTTCGCAAACTTACTTTACTTTTTAAACATTGCCGAGAAATGAAGAAAAATTAGAAGACACTTTAGATTATGGTGGATTTTGTTATTATTGGTTTACCTTAGTATCAACATTGTGTGCTGTATAATCAATGTTATAAGGGGAAGCATAAGGGCGGCTGTCCGTTCAACGTATCTTCATTGTAGTACAACCTCCGGCTTTCCCTTATTAAAAACTAAATCGAAACCGCAAAAAGAAAGCTTGTATCGGGCTTTCGTAGCTTTCTACTCCTTTGTTAAACATCAGTTGTCCTACCATATTAAGGTCCCAATTGTCCGAGATAGAATATGTGATTGTAGGATTAAAGAAGAGCGCTTTGGCTTCACTTGGACTATAGATGTTTGCGATGCCCACACTTAAGAGAGGAGTTATGGGTTGATTCACTTGCGTAAATATGGCATACTTAAAAGGATATAAATTCTTAGCAGATAGTTGACTTGTAAATAGGCTCTCTAATCCTCCAGTCGAGACACCAGTACTATTGTACAAGAATCCAACATTTAGATATAGTCCTTTGTTAAATGAATAGTCGACTGCCAAAGTGCCAGAAAAGGCTCTGTCCCTTCCCTCAACAAGTGGTGCGAAATATGCAAATTCACCTTTGATACTGGCATTCTTGATATTGCCAGCCCAGCCTCCTCCGATGACAAAGTCATTTTTAAAATATCCTGAGAGAACTTGGAAATCGTAATTGCCTTTGTTGAACTTCCACAAGCCACCAACAACCATTTCGTCTAAAGAGTCAGCCACATTGATGGCCAACTCAACACTTGATGTAGGTCCTGTATAGTGTGTTATTCTAATTGCATCGCTTCCTGGTCGTTCTTCATAATCGAAGTCTGCAAAGTTGAAAGCATTGAAGATATCATTGGGATTCCAAACTGTATTGATGCCCCAGTTGATTCTTTGTCTACCTATTCTTACTTCCCAGTCGCCAGATGCATACTCAAAGTATAAACGATCGATCATAGAGTGCATCAGCAAACCTTCACTATTGATGATATTTGCCGAAAGGTCTAAGAAGTCATTGCCAGCATCTTCATCAAAATCCTGGATAAAGATAGATCGCTTACCATAGAATATCCTATTACGCAAGTCGGACTTAAAAGTCCAGTTGTTATTGATGTAATACTTGAAGTTAAGTCTGTTGTGTAAGAGGTTGTCTTGAACAAGGTCGTTTTGTCCGAAGAGATTTAAATTATAAACCGTTTGTAGATTTTTGACATATCCAGTGAGGTCCCAGTTTTTCACATCCTCCTGACTATAGGAAGTCAGTGATGAAATTGAAAATAGTATGATGACCAATAGTCTCATGTCCTAATCTATGTTGACATCTGAGATGATAACGCCATCATCGAGCGTGATTACTCTGCGGGCTCTATCAATCACTCTCTGATCGTGCGTGGAGAAAACGAAAGTTACTTCCTCTTCTTGATTGAGATTGGCCATGATGTCCAAAAGATCGCTTGTAGACTTAGAATCCAAGTTGGCCGTAGGCTCATCAGCTAGAATGAAGGTAGGCTTAGAAGCGAGTGCTCTTGCCACAGCTACTCTCTGCTGCTGTCCTCCTGAGAGTTCCGATGGCCGCTTGTCTATCTTCTCTGTCATACCCACGGCAGAGAGTAGCTCTTCGACACGAGCGTCTCTTTCTGCCTTTGATCTTTTTTGTAAGAGCATGACAAACTCTATATTCTCTTTCGCTGTAAAAACTGGAATCAAGTTATACGCCTGAAACACAAAGCCTATGTACTTTTTTCTAAAGTCTATCAGCTGATTATCGGATAGTGTTGAGATGTCTTTGCCACCCACTTCTATTCTGCCATCTGAAGGTCTGTCTAATCCACCAATTATGTTGAGTAGGGTAGTCTTGCCTGATCCAGAAGGGCCGACAATCGCTGTGAACTCTCTCTTTTCAATATTGAGGTCTACACCACGTAATGCATGGACTGGGATGGTCTTGGGGTTGTAAGTTTTTTTTATCTGTTGAGCGCTAATCACTGACATAGTTCAAGATTATATTTTTCTAATGGCTTCTACTGGTTTTAGTTTGATGGCTTTATACGCTGGATAGGCAGCTGCAAGAATAGTTGTAATTAAAACTGCAATAGCAACTTGTATATATGCATCGGGTTGTAGCGAGGGGTAGACTATAGAGCCCAAGCCAAACTCCGACATTCCCTCAGAGTATGCTGAAAGGTCTATTCCATTTTGTGCGGTTATTATGATGGCTATATACCCAACTAACATACCTATCGGAGCACTGATCAACCCGATCAGAAATGTCTCCAATACGATCATGCTGAAGACCCTTACTTTGTTCATGCCCACTGACATCAACATACCCAACTCTCGATATCTTTCTAATACGGCCATGAGCATTGTGTTGATAATACCAAAGAAGAGGGCTAGCATTATAATGGTCATGATGAACTTGGCGGAGATGTCTATCTGAGACTTAAACAATCTTACCTCAGGTGAAATCTCCTCATATGTTTCGACTAAGAGACCAGAAGATAGTCCTGTGATCTTCTTTTTACTTTGCAATATGTCCTGTTCATCTTTTAATAAAACTGCAATCTTATGTGCATCATCATCAAGTTGAAGCAGTTTGTTGAGATCCGATTGTCTGACAAAGACTGTGCCTTCATCAAAGTTGTTTCTATTGGTTTTATATATACCAACAATTCTAAATGCAGCATCGATAATCTCTCCATCTCTATCTTGAAACCTTAGAACGAGTTTCTTTCGTACTCCGACTTTCAGTTTGTCAGCCAATCGCTTTCCGATTAAGATGGGATTTCTTTTTTCTGCACTCAGATATTCTCCCTCGATGACGTTTTGATCCATCTGTGTGACTGCCTTCTCAAGTTCTGGGTTGATACCTGCTATCATAATGCCTCTACTTGCTTTTGCAGAAGAGATGATACCGTTTGCAATTGTCTTAGAGGCTACAGCTTGGACATTCTCTAAGGATGATATTTTGTCAAGTTTACTTTGTATGCCATTCATTGTGAATGATACATTGTACTCTTCCTTGTATTCTGGGTGATGCATCTGGATATGGGAGATCTCGTTCTTAATGGTGTTGGAAATGAAGGATTGCATCTGGCCTGCAATAAAAGCCATGATGAATATAGTGGCAGCTACACCTATAACGATGGCAGCCATGATGACCAGGCTTCTGGTTTTACTGCGCCATATATTTCGCCACGCTAGTTTGAAAATCAAGATCTAATAATTAAGTTAATAATACTTTTTATTTCCCATCCGCGTTGCGGTTCACTCGTCAAATGTCCCCCAGACATTTGGTATTCAAACAAGTTTGTAAATTTGGCTTCCCATCCGCGTTGCGGTTCGCTCGTCAAATGTCTCCCAGACATTTGATTTATAAACGAGTTTATAAATTGTACTCGCTCTTTCCATATATTTCGCCAAGCTAGTTTCAGTATCATTACCCTCGCTTTAGTCTCGCATCGCTGCGATAGTGTTTAGTTTAAAAATCTTGATGATGGGATACATAGATAGAATGGAAGTGAGTATCGCTACTATCATAGCTTGTGTAAAAAAGATATCCCATTGAAAAGCTGCAGGGAAGATGGGTTCAACACCAAAGCTCTCATAGGTCTTGACTGCATCTTCTCCCATGATAGAAAGATCAAGAGGGTTTGTATAAAAATAATATACGATACAAGCCGAAAGCAAGATGCCCACCATAGAGCCAACAAAGCCAAGGATCAAAATTTCCATCCAAACTGTTGAGGCCAACTTCTTTTTATCCATGCCAATAGCAGTCAATATCCCAAATTCATGCATCCGCTCCTTCGTCAACATCAAGATGGTACCCAGTAAGACAAAGGCTATGATTAGATATAACACGAACAACATAACCTGTGCACCTCCTGTATCTACTTCTCTCGCTTGTTGTAGCTCCGGTAGCATCTCTTCCCAGTTCAATACTTCGTAGGTAGATGTATCCAAGTTTTGCTTCAGATTAGCTAAAGCAACAATAGCTTCCTCCTTATTATCAATATCTAATGCTAACGTTGTGACCATACCTTCTGAGCCGTAAAAATCATGAGCTGTCTGAAGTGGCATATAGATCATGGTCTTGTTTAACTCAGGAGAAGGAAAGGTCAGCAATCCCTTTACGACAAATTTGCCAGCGGCATTAACACCTCGATATCCCTGACCTAATAAGACTAAAGTATCATTGACATTAATATTTAACTTCTCAGCGATTTTACTTCCAATTAGAATAGCTTTCTCGCTATCGACGAGATAAGCACCAGAAGAGACTTTTGTGCTTAACTCCGTCATCTTATCTTCTTTACCAGGCTCAGTGCCGATAACAAAAGCGACAGATGTATACTTATCATAAGAGGCCAGTGCAAATGATTCTACTCTTGCAACTGCGTCTCGTATTTCTGGGATATTCCCTAATTGGCTTTTCGCTTCTGTAGGATCAAAAGCGTTGTTTAGGGTTTGCTCTTCAAAATATCCTGCTTTATGTACTTGCCCAAAACCAAAGTAAGAGTTGACCACACTATTCATCATGTGATCCCAGGCTCCTTTTTGAAACGAGTTCATGAATGATGAGAAGAATACAGCGAATGCTACTGCACTTATGGTGAGCAGGGTGCGACGTTTGTTACGCCATATGTTGCGCCAGGCGAGTTTGACTAACAATTTTTAATTTTTAGTTTTTTAATATATGTGTCTGCCAGTCCGCGTTGCGGTTCACTCGTCAAATGTCTCCCAGACATTTGGTTTATAACCGAGGTTATAAACTGCACTCGTTCTTGCCAAGAAAGTTTTACTAACACTTAGTTGAGTTTAATGCGTTTAAGAGATTTAATAAGTTTAAGTTGCTCTATTGTTAGGTGGGCGACGGTTTTCTAGACGACCACTATTAGGTTGATTCTTTCATTCAATCAATCTCTCAGACAATCTCTCATTCTATCATTCTCTCATTTGTAAGAGGGCGACGGACGACAGATGTTCAGACGAAGCATTTTTATAAAACCATTCAATCATTCAAAAAAACAATCATTCAAAAAATTCACTAATTCACTAATTTTCAAATTTGCCAATTCTCTTTTCATTAGCACATTAATTAATTAGCACATTATCCAATTAACATCACTTCACTCTTTTCATATTCTGCACAGAGAAGAAGTTGTCTTTTATTGGTACGTCAAAATCAATGTCTATATATTCTAAGATTGTCTTTTGACCTTCTTCCTCTTCTGGCGTTACAACCATCTTAGCAGGTAGTAATTTGCCACCGAGCATCTTTATGTCGGTACCTTCCATTGTGTTGATTAAGTAGTCGTCTTCATCGTAGAACTCTGTTTTCAATTGCATGTACTCTTCTACATCTATCCAGATCAATATTTTGCCCCAGATCACAGCTGCTTCTTCTTTTGGGATGAGTTGTAAGTGGTAGCATGTTCGGTTTTCTATTTCTTCGGTGCCGAGTAGTTTATGATTATAGTCGTTAACGATGGAGAACTGTTTTACTAAGTCGTCGTTGGTTAGGTCGGAGCCCATCCATGATTGCATCATCATACTCGGAGGGAGCTTGATGCTTCGATCGATGTTGGGCTGCCAGTTCCAGATCTCTTTGTCTCTCTTTAAGAATGCTGTTCCTTTATCTCTGGCAGGGCCGGTGATCAATGTAAGTGAGAAGTCTTCACCTTTAGACCAAGCCTTCATCTTCATCTCTCTACTCCATGAGGGACGTACGATAGTCATCTTAAGTTCTGCTTTGCTGCTTAAGCCTTGAAGCTTGTCGTTGGCCTTCTTTATAATTTTGACGGGATCAGTTTCTCTCGCTTGTGCTGTGCTCTCTTGAACAAAGCAAAATGCCAAGAAGCAGAGTAGGAGAGATATATGTTTTAATGTGCTCATAACTTTCATATTGATTGTAAGGACATTTCTTTTTTAGAGGCGGCAGTTGTAGTGTGCTGTTTCTTTATTTGTTTGAGTATTTGCTTGAGTAGTCCATCATCGATGAGTTGTATAGATTGACTTTCTGCACCCAAGACTCTTTCTATGATTTCTTGCCATACACGGACGGTTCTTAAGGCTTCTTCATATTGCACGTCTATGCCTTGGTGTTGATTGAGGATGATTTTTGCGAGATCTTCTCCATAGAGATCAAAGATCTTTTGGAGCTTGTGAGATACCTCTTTAGGATACTTGGTTTTGAAGCTACCTTCTTGTACACCTTGTACGATTACTTTTTCGAATAGTGGTTGAGATAAAATGGCTGATTGGCGTGACATCTCTGCTCTAAGTCTGATGTTGTCTCCCGTGTACATAGCTTTAAGAAGGGCTAATAGTAAGTCCAAGTGTTCTAACGACCAGTCACTGTCTTTCTTGAGGATAATACTGAGCTTAGTGGCGGCATCAAGATTTGGATCATTTACGACAGTGTAATAACTGTCCATCTTAGGAGTCATCTCATGTATGACCCACTGGCAAAGCAGATCTTCTTTTGACTTGAAGTAATGGTAGAAGGTACCCTTGGCTACGCCTACTTGTTCAGTGAGTTTTTGTACGGACATTTTCTCATATCCCACTGTAAAGAAAAAGAGCTTTGTGGCTTCGAGGAAGTCGATGCGGCGCTCATCATATTCTTTTACTATCCGTGGCATTAATCCTATTATTGGTTACTGACTGACCGTCGGTCGGTAAGTTACATAGGATCTTGGATTATAGCAAATAGGTAGTCAAGAAATTATGGTTATTGATGAATTGATGTATGATCAATGACCTTTAACATTGCCTATTCTAATATTGTTAGCTTGCCTCTTAACAGTGTTGTATCTTCGAGATTCTTATTATGCTTCTTACACCAAGCCACTCTCAAAGACATTCTTCAAAGAAGGATTACGATTACCTTCTTTCCATGCAATGTTCAGCTTTGCTCGGTGTTTGGAATTCTTAAGTTCTATAAACTTTACATCCATGTCATATCCGAGCTGAAGTGCACTTGGTACGATGGAGATCCCAAAGTTGTTTTCTACTAATCTATAGATGGAGCTGGCATGCACCGTGCTATGCGATATAGTTGGTGTAAACCAAGCCTCATCAAAAAGCTGCATGATGCTTTCATAATAAGAATCGCTGTATGATTTTTCAAAAAGGATAAATCGTTCATCTTTCAATTGGGCCAAACCCTTGAAGTTCTTTTTGTTAATGGTATGACCCTTTGGAAGTACCAAAGAGAATGTATCCTCAAAGAATGGCTTTACTCTGATACCTTTTGGTACGCGCTCCATCCTTATGAATCCTAGATCAATGTCGTCATTGATCAGCGCTTCGACTTGGGAATTGTTGTCCATCTCTTTTAAGTCAAATATTACATTAGGATAGACTTTTCTAATCTCTAATAAGAGTGTAGGAATTGCATTTTGCATGGCAGACCCGACATAACCAAATCTAAGATTACCCGCGAGCCCTTTTTGAAGAAGTCTGGAGTGTTCTATTGCTGCGTTGAGGTTTTTGAGGATAGATTTGGATTCACGGAGCAAGTATTTCCCAGCGAGCGTAAGACTTACTTTCCTATTGCTACGCAGGAAGAGCTTCACTTTAAGATCATCTTCCATCTGTTTAATCTGCCTGCTCAAGCCTGGCTGGGTTATGTACAAAGCTTCGGCTGCTTTCCTGAAATGGAGGTGCTCTGCGACCGCCATAAAGTACTCAAGTTGTCGCAGCGTTATTTGATTACTTAAAGGTATCATACTGAGCAAATATAGGTATTGGTAAGCATTGATGCTAAAGTTACCTTTGAACATATACTAACATTCGAATATGTTTAGATATGGCAAGGGCCATCTAAGTTTTAAGATCGCTATCGATATCGCGAAAGGAAGAGAACAGACAACTTTAGATGATGATGTCATAGATAACATCCGTGAAAGTAGAGAGAGAGTAGAGCAGCTCGTTGCTTCTGGTAAGACAACGTACGGCGTAAACACCGGGTTTGGTCCGTTATGTGATACTCTTATCTCTCTAGAGAAAACTTCTCTCTTGCAACGTAACCTATTGCTCACCCATGCCGTCGGTGTGGGTGAGTATGTTGCTCCGCTTGTATCGAAGCTCATGCTGGTTTGTAAGCTTCATGCATTATGTCAAGGTTACTCTGGTATCAGCTTAGAAGTGATCAACCGATTGGTTTACTTTCTTGAACATGATATAATACCTGCGGTACCAGAACAAGGTTCTGTCGGTGCTTCGGGAGACTTAGCGCCATTGTCTCATCTCTTTCTTCCTTTGATCGGAGAGGGTAGCTTTTGGATCGGCGAAGAGATCCACGGTGCAACTACTATACTTAAAGAGCATGCTCTCTCTCCTATAGAACTAAAAGCAAAAGAAGGCTTAGCGCTTATCAATGGTACTCAGTTTATATTGGCTCATGCTGTCATCGGTTTGGACAAGATGGCATACTTACTAGATCTGGCCGATGTGGCAGGTGCGATGAGCCTCGAAGGATTTCAAGGAAGCAATGCTCCGTTTAGAGAAGAGTTGCATGCTATAAGGCCATTCAAAGGAAACTTGGCAGTTGCAGTAAGGATGCGCATGCTGTTGGATAGCTCAGAGAATATTGTATCGCATCAAGATTGTGGCCGCGTTCAGGATCCGTATTCGATCAGATGCATCCCACAAGTACATGGTGCTTCTCGCAACGCATGGTATCACTTAAGAGAGTTAGTGGAGATAGAACTCAACTCTGTAACTGACAATCCCATTATACTTAGTTCAGAAGAAGCGATCTCTGGCGGCAACTTCCATGGTCAACCCTTGGCAATGGCTTTAGACTATGCAAGCTTAGCAGCATCTGAGTTAGGCAATATCTCAGACCGTCGATCTTACCTTTTATTGGAAGGGAAGTATGGCTTACCAAGATTACTGACAAAGTATGAAGGGCTCAACTCGGGTATGATGATCCCGCAGTATACCACAGCCGCCCTGGCATCTGAAAACAAATCACTTTGCTTTCCGTCATCTGCAGACAGTATACCTACTTCGCTAGGTCAAGAGGACCATGTGTCTATGGGGAGTATATCTGGACGTAAGTTCAATCAGATACTTTCTAATTTAGAAAAGATATTGGCTATAGAGTTGATGCTGGCAACACAAGCGATGGACTTCCGTAGGCCATTGCGCTTTTCGCAAATATTAGAATCAAATTACAATACAATCAGGAGCCAGGTAGATCATTTAGAAAAAGATCGACTGTTGAAAGATGACATACAGGCCATGATCACATTGGTTGAAAGAAGAGCGATAACAGTGGAGTGATTACAATTGAAATATTTCATAAAAATAGAATCTTCTAAATTATAATAAGTGCCAGATAATCAAACGAACTTTGAGCAACTCGTACAACAAGGCATTCCGACTGAACTGCCGGCATATAGTGGTCCTTCAGCTAGTGCGCACCATGCGCCCATCAGAAAAGATATACTCTCCAAGGAGGAGAAAAGGCTTGCTTTAAATAATGCATTGCGTTACTTTCCAAAAGATTGGCACAGTATTTTGGCTCTTGAGTTTGCCAAAGAGTTGCAGGCATATGGTAGAATTTACATGTATCGATTTAGGCCCACATATGAGATGTATGCAAGGCCGATAGACGAGTATCCAGCTAAGTGCCAGCAAGCTGCGAGTGTTATGTTGATGATACAGAACAACCTAAACCCTGCAGTAGCACAGCATCCAGAAGAGCTGATCACATATGGAGGCAACGGCTCTGTTTTTCAAAACTGGGCGCAGTACCTCGTGACGATGAAGTATCTGTCGGAGATGACCGAAGAGCAAACACTACATATGTACAGTGGGCATCCGATGGGACTTTTTCCTTCTTCTGAAGAAGCCCCAAGAGTCGTTGTGACAAACGGTATGATGATTCCTAATTATTCTAAACCGGATGATTGGGAGCGGTACAATGCACTCGGTGTTACACAGTACGGGCAGATGACAGCAGGGTCTTACATGTACATAGGCCCTCAAGGCATCGTGCATGGTACAACCATCACAGTGATGAATGCCTTTCGTAAGATTCTAAATAAAGATGAAACTCCTGCCGGTAAGATTTTCCTAACTGCAGGCCTTGGTGGTATGAGTGGAGCGCAACCCAAAGCGGGTAATATCGCAGGATGCATCACGCTATGTGCTGAAGTCAACTCTGCTGCTGCTCACAAGCGACATGCTCAAGGTTGGATAGATGAGTTGATTAGCTCTTTAGATGATTTAGTAATACGACTAAAACGCGCGCAATTAGAAAAAGAAGTCGTGTCGATCGGCTTCATCGGTAACGTGGTTGATGTATGGGAACGCCTCGCAGAAGAAAAGATATTTATCCATGTCGGGTCAGATCAAACCTCGCTACATAATCCTTGGTCGGGCGGATACTATCCAGTTGGATTGACATTTGAAGATTCTATTCAATTGATGAGAGAAGACCCTGGAGCTTTTAAAAAGCATGTGCAGGCTTCTCTTCAGCGACATGCTGCCGCGGTTAATCTACATACGGATCGCGGGACCTACTTCTTCGATTATGGCAATGCCTTCTTATTAGAATGTTCAAGAGCTGGAGCAGATGTTGTAAAAGAAGGTAGCACAGACTTTAAGTATCCATCTTATGTACAGGATATCTTAGGACCGATGTGTTTTGATTATGGTTTTGGGCCATTTAGATGGGTCTGTACTTCTGGCAACTCAGAAGACTTGAGGTACACGGATAAGTTGGCTCAACTCGTCTTAGAAAAACTAAAAGAAGAGGCACCAGATGAGATCGCTCAGCAATTAGATGATAACATATCTTGGATCCGTCAAGCAGAAGAGAATCGCTTGGTTGTTGGCTCTCAAGCCCGGATACTATACGCAGATGCAGAAGGAAGGATGAAGATCGCTCAAGCTTTTAATGATGCAGTGAAAAATGGTAGCATAGGTCCTATCGTACTGGGGAGAGATCATCATGATGTAGGTGGTACAGACTCTCCATATCGTGAGACATCCAATATCTATGATGGCAGCCGATATACTGCCGACATGGCGATACACAACGTCATCGGGGATAGCTTTAGAGGTGCCACTTGGGTGTCGATACACAATGGCGGAGGTGTCGGATGGGGCGAAGTGGTCAATGGAGGATTTGGGATGTTGCTTGACGGATCCAAAGAAGCAGAAGATCGCTTAAAGCAAATGCTCTTCTTTGATGTCAACAATGGCATAGCCCGAAGAAGCTGGGCGCGAAATGAAGAAGCGCTATTTGCTATAAAAAGAGAGATGGACAGATCACCTAATCTCAAAATAACACTTCCTAATCTGGTAGATGATGATATCTTAGATGGGGTGGAGCGTCAGATGTCAGATGAGAAGATATCAGATGTCAGAAGGGAAAGATGAGATGTCAGAAGAGAAGATGTCAGATGTCAGAAGGGGCGTCGTCAATTCTGTGGCCGTCGTCCTCTTAACAATGAGAGAATTAGCAAATGAATCTATGTAACAATAGAGCAATGCAACAATGAATCAATAAAACAATCAATCACTGCAACAATGAAACCATACATCAATGCAACAATGAAATTACCAAAATGAGCTGGATAAAAACCATAGGATATGAAGCGGCAACTGGAAAGTTGAAGCGACTATATGACAAAGTAGTTGGTCCGAACGATGCGCTTGATCATGTGATGTCCATCCATAGTTTGCGACCACATACTTTAGAAGGGCATATGTCTCTTTATAAAAACACTTTGCATCATAGCGGCAACGCTTTTCCTAAGTGGTATCTCGAATTGTTAGGAACATATGTCAGTAGATTAAATCAATGCGAATATTGCGTAACCCATCATTCTGTAGGCATAAAAAGAAACCTTGAAGATGACGCGAGATTTGAATTGTTGACTGCTGCTTTGGATAGAGATAGTTTAGAAACGGTGCTGGATGGAAAGATGAAAGCAGGTGTCGGATATGCAAAGATGCTAACGTTGCATCATACATCTATAGATGAAGCTTATACGGATGGCTTAAGAGCTGCGGGATTGGATGATGGAGAGATCCTCGAGATCAATCAAGTCGTCTGTTATTTTAATTATGTCAATCGTATGGTCGTTAGCCTTGGAGTGGCTTTGGAGGAAGATAATATTGGCTTGTCACCAAGTGGAGAAGATTGGAAACATCAGTGATTTTTGAATTAGCGAATTAGTACATGAGCGAATTAGAGAATTAGCAAATGTGAGAATTAGCAAATGTCTTCGTATCAGTGGTCTGTCGTCCGAAAAACCGTCGTCGTTATGATAAGAGTGAATAATGAGAGAATTAAAGAATTAAAGAGTGGTCTGTCATCTGAAAACCGTTGTCAATAATTCACTGCAGCACTGTAACCATGAACCAATAGAGCAATGAAAATCCTATTCAAAAACATTAAGAGCTTAGTCCAAGTAAGAAAAACTGGAGTGAAGTTTCTGTCAGGTGCAGAGATGAGCGTGCTGCCTGTTGTAGAAGGTGCATACTTGTTGGTTGAAGAAGGAAGGATCAGTGCTTTTGGAAAGATGGATGATTGCCCTGAAGACTATGAGGGAATTTTCGTTGATGCTACAGATAAAATGATCTTACCTGCTTGGTGTGATAGCCACACGCACTTGGTTTATGCGGGCCATCGGGAGGAAGAGTTTATAGATCGTATCAATGGACTTACGTATGAGCAGATAGCTGAGAGAGGAGGGGGGATTGTAAATTCTGCAGCACTGCTTGCTAAGACTTCTGAGGAGGAATTATATCAGCAAAGTGTAGTTAGGTTGAAGCAAGTGGTTGCTTTGGGTACAGGGGCTATAGAGATTAAGTCGGGATATGGACTGAGTCTTGAAGGCGAACTGAAGATGCTGCGTGTCGTCCAGAGATTGAAAGAAGAATCTTCGGTAGCCATTAAGGCAACTTTTTTGGGTGCTCATGCGCTTCCTATTGATTATAAAAATAACAAAACTGGCTTTGTCAAAATGCTCATCGAAGAGATGATACCTGTGGTTGCCGAAGAAGGATTGGCAGAGTATATTGACGTGTTCTGTGAAAAAGGATATTTTGATGTAGATGATACTGCTCAGATTCTTGAAGCGGGGCAACGCTATGGCTTGATACCGAAGATCCATGTCAATCAGTTTAATGCTATCGGCGGAGTACAAGTGGGCGTAGATTATAAAGCGAGATCTGTTGATCACTTGGAAGTGATGAAGCCAGAAGATATAGATGCGCTCAAAGGAACTCGTACCATGCCTGTAGCCTTGCCTGGTTGTTCTCACTTTCTAAGCATACCATATACGCCAGCCAGGAAGATGATCGATGAAGGTCTTCCCTTAGCACTTGCATCAGATTATAATCCAGGATCGTCTCCTTCTGGCAATATGAACTTTGTAGTTTCGACAGCCTGTATAAAGATGAACATGACACCTGAGGAAGCGATCAACGCCGCAACGGTCAACGCCGCATATGCGATGGGCCTTGAAGAAGAAGTGGGCTCAATAACCATTGGTAAAAGAGCTAATCTCATATTGACAAACAAGATTCCATCTTATGGGTTTCTACCATATTCATTTGGTGAAAACCATATAGACAAAGTTTTTATAAATGGTATAGAGCAATAATAGCATGACTGATCTATATAAAACGTATTATCAAAAAACTGAGCCTGATGTATGGAAAGGGCGTAACTCAGAACGACTTTTGTACTGGCATGAACGAGTGACTTTATCATCCTTGGAAGCACCAGATGTTAATATAGAAAAAGGTACGGTGGGTATCCTTGGATATGCATGTGATGAAGGTGTTAGAAGAAACAACGGTAGAGTGGGAGCACAAGAAGGGCCAGCTGCCATCAGAGAAAGATTGGGTAAGCTTTCATATCATACGTTAGAAAAGAAGATTGTAGACTTTGGAGACGTTGTCTGTGATGACGGTGAGTTAGAACGTTGTCAAAAGGCACTGTCGCAATCAGTTTCTTGGTTGCTATCAGCAGGTGTCTTTCCAATTGTACTTGGCGGAGGTCATGACATAGCATATGGCCATTTTGTTGGAATTGCAGATCACCTTGAAAGTGTAAGTACTAAAAAGATTGGTGTGATCAACTTTGATGCGCACTTTGATCTAAGACCAGTGGTGGGTAGATGTAATTCTGGGACTCCGTTTTATCAGATCTTAACTGGCCATGCATCGCATGTCTCTTACATGCCAATCGGCATCCAACGACAAGCCAATAATCAAGAGTTGTTTGAGATTGCAGCTGTGCATGATGTACCGTATGTGATGATTGAAGATTGTACAATGTCTCAGTTGTTATCAGTGACAGCGCGTCTTTCATCTTTTATAGAAGCTCACGACTATATCTACCTTTCTATCGATATGGATGGTTTTTCATCTGCTTATGCACCAGGTGTTAGTGCGCCATCTCCACTTGGTTTAGAACCGGCGTTCTTTTTGAAACTACTTGAGGTCATTATGGCTTCTAAGAAGGTGGTGTCTTGTGATCTGGCAGAGCTCAACCCAGCTTTTGACCAAGATCAAAGTACAGCAAGACTGGTGGCGATTATTATAGATCAGATTGTAAGATGGTTATAGTTTGAAAGTTTCATTCATCAAGAGTCAATTGCTTTTTTAGCGTTGATACCTTTTCTTTTTATGTAAAGAAACACCATTCAAGCGTTACTTTCAGTTCTTTGAAAGGGTTGCAAGATGGAGATATTGCTGGTATAGTATCTATCTACGGGTTAGGTAAGCCATTCCACTTTGTAAAATTTTATATTCATAGATTAAACTTTGCCTTAATCATCTTAGCTGCTTCCAAAGGAGTGATGTTCTTATTATTGATTTTGTAGATTGATTTATTTTCGAATTCATTCTCCTTAGAGACCATACGATATTCAGATTCTGAGTGGAGTAGAGACTTTTCTGACATTTCGAGATCTCTTTTTGATGGTTTTTGTTCTAAGCGATCCTTATTCTTATTTCTCTCAAGACGGACTTTGAGATCTGCATAAAGTTCAACTATATAAACTTCTGAACCGTTCTTTTTAAATACCTCAATGATCTCATCGATATAAACTTCATCTTCTTCAAAGTCAAAATCCCAAACTATTGTGAAGATAATTCCATTAAGTTTACTTTTTGCTACTTCTTTAAAGATCTCAAACCTAATGATCTTGTCTAAGCGCTCAAACTCCTTCGTTCCAAAATCGAAGAACTTGTTAACCAGTTCTATAGACATATGATTGTGAAATAACCTAAGGTCTGTTATTTTTTCTAACATGCGACCCACCGTCATTTTTCCTACTGCAGGAGGTCCTGTTATGATGACAAGTTTCATTGTGTTTTCAATTTTCTTGGACATTCATTTATGACAATGCCTCTTTCCAACCGCCAGCGAGTTGAGCGGCGAGTTCTTCTTTTATAGAACTCATGTCTGGATCATCAGCAATATTTGCTTTTTCGAAGGGATCATTTGCTCTATCGTATAGTTCTATATTTTTTAATTCTCCTCTTGTGCCTGTTTTGTGGTTCCAACTGTACCATTCGATGTAGTGATATTCTTTGGTGTTCATAGAGTAGCCCATATATCTTTTTCCATCTGCTGATACCTTTGGTCTCCTATGAAACTGGCTAAAAGCTGCGCGCTTCCAGGGTTGATTAGGATCATTCATCAATGGCACAAGACTGCGACCTTGCATATAATCTGGTACTGTGATCCCTGCGAGTTCACATATGGTAGGGAAAAGGTCTACAAGTTCTGTAATCGCATGTGTCTGTATCCCACGATTCTTTTGATCAGGTGTCCGGATGATGATAGGCACCTTGAGGTCAATATTATAATTAGTCATCTTGCCCCAACTATTGTGATCTCCCAGTTTCCAGCCATGATCTCCCCAGACGACTATGATGGTATTGTCATAGATGCCGACTTCTTTGAGGTGCCTGATAAGATCGCCGAGCAATGCATCAACATAGCTAACGCTTGCATAATAACCCTGTCGTAGTGTTCTGATGGTGTCCTCGCTCATTCTGTATGAGGAAGTTGGATGACCGATATGATTGAAGCCATCATAGTGCCGTAGCTCGTACATAGAGTTCATTGTTTGTAGCGGAGCGCCTTCTGGTATGTTTGTATTACTGGCCAATGGCATTGTTGCAGGACCGTACATGTCCCAATATTTTTTTGGAACAGCAAAAGGTAGGTGCGGTCGGAAGTATCCTAGTCCCATGAAGAACGGCTCGTCTGATTTTGACAGTCTTGTGATCGCTCTTTTTGCTAATTCATTTTGTGCACCATCATAGTACATGGTGTCATGTACATCGGCGGCTTCCCATGCCGGTCCAGTGTTCCAGCCATCTGCGTATCTTATAGGTCTTAGTTTTAAAAGTGAGTCTCTTTTTATCTCTTGTGACTTAGCGACTTCTTCACTTATGTAAAATGTTTCTCCATCTCTTTTTAACCAATCTTTCTTTAAATATTGTGAAGGTCTTAGGTCGGGCTCATCCCAAGAGATAGAGTCTGGCATATAGTTATGAAAGATCTTTCCAATATTGACAGTGCGATAACCAAACTTAGAAAAGTGTTGTGGCATGGTTACCGCCTGTGGATTGATCTCACGAAACTTATCCCCAAGATGCCATACTCGTGTTGAGTCAGGTCGCACGCCCGTCATTAGGCTTGCTCTTGATGGAGCACAGACAGCCGACTGACAGAAGGCTTCTCTAAATGTGATTCCTTCAGAAGCTAATTTATCTATATGGGGCGAATGAACAATGGGGTCTTCATAAACCCCAAGAGATGTTCTCAGGTCATCGATGGAGATGAAAAGAACATTAGGTTTTATGGGTGGTTTCTCTGTAGTCTCGTTGCATGCTGTTGATAGGCCTACTGCGATCAGCAAGAAGTAGAGGGTGGTTTTAAAGATAGCGCTCATAACTCTAAGATGAGAATTATTGGAGGAAACAAGAGATTTGGCATACTCTTAGTCTGTCATGGTTTTTGGTCAAAAATGCGCGTCAAACAGTTTAGGGGTGACTATTAACCGATAGCGATGCTATCGACTATTGAGCTTTGACCCTTTCAGGTCAGGAGTCTCGAAGGAGGAATTGTTGCCTCTTAATCCTGACCTTACTTTACACTTTGAGTAATAACAATGGAAAGATTCACTACGGCTAAATTTCGTATAACTCTATTGGCAGGTTGTCGGGATCATTGAAGAAGAAAAATCTCTTATTTGTAAAATCATCTATTCTTATGGGCTCTGCTATAACGTTATGCTCTTGCAAATGAACAATCCAAGCATCTAAGTCTTTAACACCAAAAGCCAAATGCCTTAAACCAGAAGCCTCAGGATACGAAGGCCTATTTGGAGGATTGGGGAAAGAGAATAGCTCTATAAGATATGTACCATTTAGAGATAGATCTAATTTATATGATTGTCGATTTTCTCGATATACTTCTTGCTCGACCTTAAAGCCAAGGATATGCGTATAAAAGTGTTTTGACTTGTTGTAATTAGAACAAATTATGGCGATGTGATGTAGTCTTTCTATTTTCATTGCTTGCTGTTAACTATAGATATTTGGCTCGGAACTTACTCGGGTTCTCATGGGTCACTTTTTTGAATATCCTATTGTAGTAAGATAGGCTTTGAAAGCCTGATTGATAACAAGCTTCGCTTACACTCTGACCGGTCATCAGGTATCGTTTAGAATGGCTGATGCGGTATCGATTAAGAAATTCTATAAAGGTATACTTTGTCATTTTTTTGAAGTATCGACAAAATGCCTCTCTTGTCATAAAGCAGATCTCCGCTATCTCACCTAATTCTATTTTGCGATGATAGTTGTTATCGATGTAAGCATGAATCACTCTTAGCCTCTCTTGCTCTTTATTGCTATACTGATTGATATATGGCGTATCGTGCAACAACTTCTTTGTTTTGACTTTGTAAAGTAATTGTAGTATCTCCACTAATTTTAAATATTGTTGTAGAGGATTGAGCGCGGCTATGCTAAAAAGGTCTTTTCCAATTGTTGCTGTTTCATCACCAAAAAATGCAATACCTCTTTTAGATTTTTCAAATAGTGTATGGATGGCACCTAATTCTGGGACATCAATGAAGTGTCGCTCCACAAAGTCTTTTTTAAGATGGACGACAACCTTTTGATAATCTCCCTTAACACCATAATCAAAATTTAAATGTGGAATGTCTGGGCCGATTAAAACAAGGTCACTGCCTTCATAAGTGGAAGTGTGGTCTCCAATATGGCGTGGTCCCTGTGTGGCTTTGATATATACTAACTCGTACTCTGGATGAGAGTGCCAGAAAAACAAATCACTCAGGCGAGGATTGATCATCATGCTGAATGAACGATTGACTAGACTTGATACAGTCTCCAGTTGAACCTTCATAATGATACAATATTAAGTAAACTGGTGAATATCCTTAACCTACAAGTCAATATTGTACAAGTATCTGTCAAAAATGTGAAAATCACTTGTTGGCGACCTCTTTAACTTTGCAGTATCAGACAATAAAATAAACAACGATGGAGAAAAAAGAATCGTCAATGACCGCCAAAACGGTCCCAGATAATCAACACAAAGACATACCTGGCAATCCATCAACAGCGAAAAGTAGTAATGTAATCTTGAGGCAAAGTGCTACTGTAGAGACCTTGCGCGTGTTAACAATGGATGATTGGAAGTTTTGGAAGGACAATGGATACATTGTCATCAAGCAAGCGGTGTCACGCGAGCAAGCGGGTCGAACTGCAGACTTCCTATGGGAGTTTGATGAGAAAGATCCTAACAATCCTAAGTCCTGGTATGCCGCACCAAGAGCAGAAATGCAAATGAAGGAACTTGCAGGAACGGGCATGGTGGAAGTTTATAATCATCAACATCTTTGGAATAATCGACAAACTAAAAGAGTTTATGATGCCTTCGTGGATATATGGGGTATGGAGCAACTATGGGTTACCATAGATCGAGCTAATTTAAATTTTCCAATTAGACCTGGATATGAATACAAAGGTTTTATCCATTGGGATTATGATCCAGAGACAAAGCCTCAAAATGTACAAGGCGTCTTAGCCCTTGCAGATCAAACGGATGAAAACATGGGCGGGTTTCAGTGTATACCATGGCTGTATAGGAATTATGACTCTTGGAAACTATCTCAACCAGAAGACAGAGATCACTTTAAACCAGATGTTGCTGGCCTTGAAGATAAATTAGTGAAAGTCCCTCTTGAAGCGGGAGACTTGTTGATTTTTAATAGTGCTCAGCCGCATGGTATCCGACCGAATCATACGGAGGATAAAGTTAGAATTGCGCAGTACATATCCATGATGCCTGCACAAGAAGACAATGAATCACTTAAGGAGTGGCGCATCAACTCATGGAAGCATAGGATTGCTCCAGAAGGGTATGCTTTCCCAGGAGATCCGAGGAATTGGGAACAAACGAATTACGACAGAGCTGTCCTAAATGAACTGGGAGAGCGATTGTTAGGACTAAAGAAATGGTGATATATGGATTTGAAACTTGAAGGGAAAAAAGTCTTTATCAGTGGGTCAACCGCTGGCATTGGTTATGGGGTTGCTCAAAAATTCTTACAAGAAGGCGCACATGTGATGATAAATGGTCGCACAGCATCATCTGTGGAGAAAGCAATAGATCGTCTAAAATCAGATGCTCTTCGGATGGACAATGAGGTTGTAGTTGAAGGGGTAGTCGCCGACTTTTCTAATAAGCGATCGATTGAAACATTGACTCAAGGACTATCTGATATTGATATCCTGATCAACAATGTTGGTATATATTCTTCTCAATCCTTTTTTAAAACAACAGACGAGGATTGGCAACGCCAATATGAAGTCAATGTTATGAGTGGTGTTCGCTTATCCAGACATCTATTACCTAAGATGTTAGATAAGGATTGGGGGCGAGTGCTTTTTATTTCAAGCGAATGTGCAACACTCGTACCTGCGGATTTGATTGCATATAGCACGACTAAAGCTGCCATCTTAGCGATCTCCAGAGGGCTGGCTCAATTAACCAAAGGAAGTGGAGTGACGGTTAATACGGTTATACCTGGATCGACTATGACAGAAGGAGCAGATCAGTTTTTGAGCGACTTGGCCGAAAAGGAAGGTAAGTCAAAAGCTGACGCAGAATCTGATTTTTTCAAAGAAGTCAGAACCTCGTCCTTACTGCAGCGATTTGCAACTGTAGAAGAGATTGCTAATAGCATCGTCTATCTATCGAGTCCATTGGCATCTGCTACTAATGGAGCAGCCATCAAATTGGATGGAGGAAGTATGGGCGGTATTTTATAATTTAAAATAGAAATAGAACAAAATGGAAATAAGAAATATTTTTTTAGCGAGTACGCTCATGGCCCTTTTAAGCTTTACGGCTTGTGATGAAAAGAAGAGCAATGACAAAACAGAACCTACAAAAAAGACAGAATCAATGATTAAGTCAGATGCAAAGGAGAAACTACTCCGCCACGTGGTTATATTTAAGTTTAAAGATGAAGCCAGAGAAGAAGATGTCAATAGATTGAATGATTCATTTAATGCATTGGCAGAAGCAATACCAGTTGTAAAGGATTTTGAATGGGGCATCAATGATAGCCCGGAAGATTTTCATCAGGACTTTACACATTGTTATTTATTGACGTTTGCATCAGAGGAAGATAGAGATAGCATATATACACCGCATCCGCAACATCAAGCATTTGTAGAGAGCTTGGGGCCTCACCTTGAGAAAGTATTTGTAGTTGATTATTGGACTAATCCTTAGTTAGAGCAAAACTAAGCCCGTATGAACATTCTTGATTTTATTATCATCGGCGCTTACTTTGGTGTCATCTTATGGATCGCCAGATGGGCAGCATCAAAAAAAGATAACGCTGAGTTTTCATCAGTAGATTACTTTTTAGCTGGTAAGAATCAAGGATGGTTGGTTATTGGTGCCTCACTGTTTGCTTCTAATATTGGATCGGAGATAATACTAGGTGTATCAGGCGCTGGAGCGCGGGCCGATATGCCAATGGCTAATTTTGAAATCATAGCATCACTTGTATTGATACTTTTCGGCTGGGTGTTTGTTCCATTTTATCTGCGCTCAGGTGTTTATACGATGCCAGAGTTTTTAGAAAAGAGATATTCTTCGGCATGTCGAAGCTATCTATCTGTGGTTTCGATCTTAGCATATATAATTACGAAGATTTCTTTGATCATCTTTGCAGGAGCATTAGTGTTTGAGGTCCTCGGCATTCCATTTTGGACAGGGGCTATTATCACTGTTGTTGTTACTGGTTTGTATACTGTGTTGGGAGGACTTAAGGCAGTTATATATACAGACCTTGTGCAAGCCTTCATATTGATATTGGGCACTGTGGTGGTCACGCTCTTTGGTCTATATCATCTTGAAGGATGGGGTGGTTTGATGGATACATTATCTCAAGCATCATTAGAAGAGGGGAAGCCCAGTGTGGATCAGTTCTTTAATCTCTGGCGACCGATGGAGGATACCAATTATCCTTGGACGGGTATGTTGTTTGGTGCGCCGATCCTTGGTGTCTGGTATTGGTGTACGGATCAGTACATTGTACAAAGGGCTCTGTCTGCTAAGGATGTTGATAATGCTAGGAAGGGCGCTTTGTTCGCTGGCTACTTGAAGTTACTACCAGTTTTTCTATTTTTTATACCGGGTGTGATCGCCTATGCATTGATGCAAAAAGGGATGGTTCAGTTTTCCTTGGACGATGCAGATCAAGCCTTGCCAGCGCTCATCACACAATTGTTGCCGAGTGGGATAAAAGGACTCGCTATTGCAGGATTGTTGGCTGCTTTGATGAGCTCTCTTTCCTCCGCTTTTAATTCTAGTTCTACCTTGTTGACAATTGACTTTTATCAAAAATATAGGCCCAAAGCATCTGAAAAAGATCTAGTTCGTTTTGGCCGATTGGCTACAATTATCTTGGTCGTGTTGAGTTTAGGATGGATTCCATTCATGAATGCTTTGATGGGTGGCGGTATCTTTCATTATCTTCAGAGTGTGCAGGCTTATATCTCTCCACCGATTGCAGCGGTATTCTTGTTAGGACTGTTTTTCAAATGGATCAATGCGCGAGGCGCCATAGTAGCGCTATGGACAGGTTTTGCTATTGGGGTCTTTCGCTTGGTTATGGAGTTCATGAGTAACAACAATAGTATAACAGTGAACCCAAATGGCGCTTTAGCCTACTTCTTGGATATCAACTTTTTACACTTTGCATTATTCTTATTTTTGTTTTGTTCAGCACTTCTTATGCTGATTAGTAAGTTGACCGAACCTCAATCGATAGAATCACTCACACTGGTGACCTTTCAAAAAAAGGAAACTGCGTCCACTTTCCGATTCTCTAAAGATGGTGTGCTTACCTTAGTCTTAATCACTTGTGTCTTGTTGCTGTGGCTGATATTTAGCCCATTAGGTATTGGGTAATCAGCTTTTGATTTTGTGTGCCCAAGTGATTCTCAGAGTTGGACTACATTTCCATGATAGTTTGAAAATGTAAATAAAAGAAAGTAAA
>CALIHL010000046.1 GCA_938022935.1 uncultured Saprospiraceae bacterium | reverse complement strand
AGGTGAAGTGCCCATGTTAAAAAGTCTTCAACTTCATAACTCCACAGTTTATAGATGGAACCGTCCTTGCTATGGCATTAGCGATACTGGTAAACCGCATTTAAGAATAGAAAATCGAGTATTGCCATCTGGGCCTAGTGTACTGGATGAGATGGCCAATACGGCATTCTGGTTAGGGGCTATGAAAGGGATGGATGCTGCATATCCAGATATCAGAGACTTTATGTCTTTTGCAGATGTCCGAGATAACTTTGGCAAGTCTGCTCGATTTGGTATTGATACAAAGTTTACTTGGACCGGAGATAAAAAAGTTACTGTTAAGGAGCTAATGATAGAAGAGTTGATCCCAATGGCAAGACAAGGATTAGCGTCCATGCAAGTAGATGAAGATTGTATAGATCGATATATGGGAGTGATAACTGAGAGGATGGAAGCTCACATGAATGGTGCTCGCTGGATGCTCCGATCTTACACCAAGTTAAAAGAAGAGACGAGTACGGTCGATGAAGCCTTGACCTATCTCACGGCATCCATTTATAATCATCAGAACAAAGAAGACTTTCCTATTCATAAGTGGGAAGAAGCTGATACTAACCAAAGACTGAACTATGAGATAAAAGATCTGAGGGTCTCAGAGTTGATGCAAACAGATATATTCTCGGCTCGTCGGAAAGATCTCGTAGAATTGGTAGCCAAGCTTATGTCTTGGAAGGATATTAGCTATATGCCCGTCGAGGATAAAAAGGGCCATCTCGTCGGGCTCATCAGTGATAGCATACTCCTCAATAGACTAACCTTAGAAAGAAAGAAAAAAATGCCCAAGGATCTTATTGTCAAAGATGTCATGATAAAAGACCCAGTTACAGTGGCACCGACAGCAACCTTAGTCGAAGTTGAAAGGATGATGATGGAGCTCGAAGTGACATGCCTGCCCGTAGTAAAGGAGAAGGAGTTGGTTGGGATCGTGACAAAGCAAGACATCATCCGAGTCAAGGATAGGTTATCTTAACCATTCATCATCATTTGTAATATCCTACATTTATCAACATATAGGCCAATAGCTTATATTTGCAGCTTGAAATTCTGGCCCCAGGCTCAGAAGATTATTAACATTCTAATTGTTCTACATGCCATTTGATTTAGATATGATCCAAGCACACTATAAAAGCTTGGCAAAGAAGATAGAAGATGCAAAGAAAGTCCTTGGGAGACCGATGACACTTGCTGAGAAGATTTTATATAGTCATCTTCATGAGGAGTCACCGTTAAAAAACTTCAGTAGAGGAAAGGATTATGTCTTTTTTGCTCCAGATCGAGTAGCGATGCAAGATGCAACAGCGCAGATGGCATTGCTTCAGTTTATGATGGCAGGCAAGGATAAGGTAGCTGTACCATCAACTGTCCATTGTGATCACTTGATCCAAGCCAAGATAGGTGCGGATGAGGACTTACAGAACGCGATGAACACCAGTAATGAGGTGTTTAACTTTTTAGAGTCAGTATCTGATAAGTATGGATGTGGATTTTGGAAGCCGGGTGCTGGGATTATACATCAGGTTGTATTAGAAAACTATGCGTTCCCTGGAGGTATGATGATTGGTACTGATTCTCACACAGTGAATGCTGGTGGATTGGGTATGGTAGCGATAGGTGTAGGAGGAGCTGATGCTGTGGATGTGATGGCTGGTATGGCTTGGGAGTTAAAGATGCCTAAGCTGATTGGTGTTAAGTTAACTGGTAAGCTTTCTGGTTGGTCTGCGCCAAAGGATGTAATCTTAAGAGTTGCCGATATACTTACTGCTAAAGGCGGTACTGGCGCCATCGTAGAGTACTTTGGACCAGGTGCTGATTCTATGAGTTGTACGGGTAAAGGAACCATCTGTAACATGGGTGCGGAGATAGGAGCGACTACTTCAACCTTTGGTTATGATGATAGCATGGATCGATATTTACGAGCTACAGATAGAGAAGAGATAGCTGACTTGGCTAATGGCATCAAAAAACACTTGACAGCAGATCCAGAATGTTATGCAGATCCAGAAAAATATTTTGATCAATTAATAGAGATCGATCTTTCAGAATTAACACCTCTGCTCAATGGTCCATTTACGCCAGATCTTTCAACTAAAGTGGGATCTGATATGACTAAAATAGCCACAGAGAATGATTGGCCGCTTGATGTCGAGTGGGGGCTTATTGGTTCATGTACGAACTCTTCATATGAGGATCTTTCAAGAGCGGCATCGATCGCACAACAAGCGATTGATAAAGGTCTAGCAACTAAGGCAGAGTTTGGTATCAATCCAGGTTCAGAGCAAGTACGTTATACTGCAGCTAGAGATGGTTTGTTAGAAACATTTGAAAACCTCAATGCTAAGATATTTACCAATGCCTGTGGGCCATGTATCGGCCAATGGGGTAGGTATAGTAATCCAAGTAATGCTCCTAAGAATAGCATCGTTCACTCTTTCAATAGAAACTTTGCCAAGAGAGCAGATGGCAACCCCAACACACATGCCTTCGTAGCATCTCCAGAGATTGTTGCAGCCATAGCTATAGCAGGCAGACTTGACTTTAACCCGATGACAGATAAGTTAGTCAATGATAAAGGTGAAGAAGTGATGTTAGAAGAACCAACAGGTTTTGAGTTGCCGCCTCTCGGTTTTGATGTGAAAGATAGAGGCTATAACGCCCCGGCAGAAAATGGTGGAGATATAGTGATCAATGTGAATCCTACCAGTGAAAGAATACAACTTTTAAAGCCATTCGAGCCTATCACTAGTGATAGTATGATGGGGATGAGAACGTTGATCAAGGCAAAAGGGAAGTGTACTACGGATCATATATCTATGGCAGGCCCTTGGCTAAGATTTAGAGGGCATCTTGAGAACATCTCAGACAACTGTTACACAGGGGCGGTAAACTTCTACAACGAAGAGACTAACAAAGTGCTCAATTATGTGACTAATGAATACATGGGAGTGCCCGATTCTGCAAGAGCGTATCAGAAAGCAGGTATTGCAACTGTAGTCTTTGGAGAAGAAAACTTAGGTGAAGGTTCTTCCAGAGAACACGCTGCGATGGAGCCAAGATTTTTGGGTGTCAATGCAGTCATCGTGAAGTCTTTCGCTCGTATCCATGAGACTAACTTGAAGAAGCAAGGTATGCTTGCATTGACATTTGTTGACCCTTCAGACTATGACAAGGTGAGACAAGATGATGAAGTAAGCATCCCTGATTTTGCTCAGATGGCACCTGGTACACCTCTTACTGTTGTTCTTAAACACGCTGATGGATCAGAGTATTCTTTTAAGGTAAATCATACATACAATCAAGCTCAGATTGATTGGGTCGCAGCGGGGTCTGCGCTCAACTTGATCAGAAAACAGCTTGCTTAATATAGAAATTTCTTATATATCATATTTATTGATATATTTGTAGCACATGCCGCATCCCAAAGTCAATGGGGTGTGGCATTTTTGTTTAACGAAAATCTAATTAAAATGTGGAAAGAATTTAAGGAGTTCATCATGACTGGCAACGTCATAGACTTTGCAATTGCGGTTATTCTTGCAGGTGCAGTAGGTCTTGTAGTTAATGGTTTTGTGAATGACATCATTATGCCAATCGTTGGAAGTGTTTCTGGCGGAGTAGATTTTGCTGATATGAAGCACGTTCTATCACCAGCAGTTGGTGTAGAAGGTGAAGCTAACTATGCAGCTGAAAATGCGATAAGATATGGCAAGTGGATCAATAGCATCATTAACCTATTGATTGTTGGATTTGTACTATTTATGATTGCAAAATCTAAGATTAAGTTTATGGGTGCTGCTCCAGATCCAGCACCAACAGCAGATCAGACTTTGCTTACTGAGATTAGAGATGCAGTAAGTAAGTAGTATCAGAGAAACTAACTATTAAGAGGTCTTGCCACTTGTGGCAGGACCTTTTTTATGCCTTTATATATGGATCTCTTCTCCTTCCGCTGGGATGGATATTTTCTTGAGCCCAGCCTGACCAAGGTACTCCGCAAATTCTTGCTGGGTATCATATTCGCCATGCACCAAGAATGTTTGCTTAGCATGTCCTATCTGATGCTTGATCGTCTCTAACATCTCTTTTCTATCGCCGTGAGCTGAGAAAGAGTCCATCGACCTGATAGAAGCTTTAACCTCCAACATGTCACCATTAACCTTAAGTTGAGGGACACCGGCTTTAAGGATGCCTCCGGCAGTATGTGGAGAACAATATCCAACCATTAAGAAAGTGCTTTTTTCATCCTCTAAGTTATGATAGAGATGATGCCTGATTCTTCCGGCATTCATCATGCCTGAAGCACTAATGATGACCATAGGCTCTTTAGAGGTATTGAGAAATTTAGATTTCTCTACTGATCTTACATATTCCAGCTTGTTAAAACCAAATGGATTGTCATCTTGTAACATATACTCATGTAGTGCATTGTCAAAGCATTCTGGGTGAGAACCATATATCTCTGTTGCATTTACGGCAAGTGGACTATCTACAAATATGGGTATCCTTGGTAGTTTTCCTTCGTTTTCTAACTGGTCCAACATATATACGATCTCCTGAGTACGGCCGATACTAAACGCTGGGATGATCATCTTCCCTTTTTGTTCCACACAAGTCTGTGTCATCACGTCTAAGAGCATATCAGTCTGCTGTGGCTTAGACTCATGCTCTTTATCTCCATAAGTAGATTCGCAGATGAGATAGTCAACTTCAGGCATCAACTGAGGGTCACGGAGTATAGGTCGATCAGGCCTTCCGATGTCACCGGTAAATCCTAATGTTATCTTCCTTGCTCCATCAGTGATGCGCAACGTTACACTAGCTGAACCCAAGATATGTCCTTGATCCTTGAACAAAACTTCTACATATTCTGATATCCTATGCCATCTGTCGTAAGAGTAACCATTGAATAGCTTCATGGTCTCAGAGACATCATTGGCATCATAGAGTGGTTCTATTAGGTTAGCCTTATAGGATTTTTTCTTAGCCTTCTTTTTTGCTTTTTTCTCAAGTTCTTTCTTGTTGTTCCATTCAGCATCGCGCTCTTGGATTTTAGCTGAGTCAAGAAGCATAATCGTACATAAACTACGAGTCGCATGTGTCGAATGTATACAACCCCTAAACCCAGCTCTCACTAGTCCTGGTACGCGTCCTGTATGATCGATATGAGCATGAGATAAGATCAGACAGTCTAGCTCCGCTGGATCAAAATGCCATTGTCTATTAGAGATTTGGTCCGTTTTTCTGTTGCCTTGATAAAGTCCACAATCTAAGAGTACTTTATATCCATTTTCCAATGTGATAAGATGGCTACTCCCGGTTACATTTCTAGCTGCCCCACAAAACTTTATATGCATGTTCGATTATGTTTTGATTGCTTTCGCAAATGTTATTTACAAGATTAAATAGATGACAATATAATCAGAACGAGTGATCATGATGTGCAATTCAGCCAGATGCTATCCTAGTAACTATGAATCTATAACTCTATGAAGTAGGTATGTATTCTACAAAAGAGGCATTAGAAGGTAGAATATACTTTGTGCAAGCAGCTACTACTTCGTCTGTGCTGACAGACTGATACATTTCTTCTTGTTGATTGATATCGTCAAGCGCACCCAACCACTCAAAGTAACCCAGAGCGGCTGCTTTGTTGAGCACGCTAAGATCATTCATGGTGATACTTGCGATGACTTTGTTCTTTACCTTTTGCAGTTCTCTTGGAGAAGGAGGAGTTGATTTTATCTTTTCTGCTTCATTCCAGATAGCATCGATGCACTCTTGTGTGCTAAAGTCAGCTGCTGGGCGACCTTCAAAAACCACCAGCCCAGTATCAAAGTTGCCAGTCAAGTAGCAATCGACACTAGACATCATCTTCTGCTCTCTGACTAGTGTATTATAAAATCGAGAAGACTTACCATTGGCCAAGATATCTGAGAGTAGATCACATGCGTAGTATTCTTGGTCGACCCTTCCTGGCATATGACAACTACCGATGAATAATCTAACTGGTACATCTACCTCAATCGTCTTGTATCTTGACTCCGTCTGCTGTGGTTTTTTTATCTTCATATCAGCCAAAAGTGCGCCCGCAGGTATATGCCCAAACCACTTTTCTGCTAACTCAAATACATGATCAACAGACAATGGACCAGAGATTGAAAGAATAGCATTGGATGGATTATAAAACTTGTTATAGAACTCTTGGACATCGCTTAACTGAGCTTCTTGGATATGCTTGATCTCTTTGCCGATCGTCGGCCATCCATATGGATGTTCTGGGTATGCCATAGCAGAGAGGTGATGCCAGTTGTCACCATATGGCTTGTTGAGACATACTTCTTTAAACTCTTCAACAACAACTTTTCGCTGTGTCTCTAAGGTCGTTTCATTTATCTTAAGATGAGCCATTCGATCTGCTTCTAACCAAAGAGCAGTCTCTATATTTTCAACAGGCACTACATTGTAGTAGTTCGTATAGTCATTATTAGTGAAGGCATTGTTCTCTCCTCCAGCTGTCTGAAGAGGAAGGTCAAAATCTGGGGCATTCTTGCTGCCACCAAACATCAAGTGCTCAAAGAGATGCGCAAACCCAGTGCGTTCAGGATTCTCATTGCGCGAGCCTACCTTGTAAAGCATGTTCACGGCTGCTAAGGTCGTAGAGGTGTCTTGTTCGACTATTACTGAGAGACCGTTAGAAAGAACTTGTTTTTTATAATCTATCATTTTTATGCGTCCAGAGTTGAGATGACTTAATGATTATTATAATGATCAATCAACCAATAGTCAAAGTTAGTACTTGAGATATCTAAATCATCTTCCAGGGTATTAAGTTTTATGATATCCCAAAAAGATTCTTTAGAGATTAGAACTGCACCCATACTTCTCATGTGATCTGTGTCCTGTTGACAGTCGATCACCTCACAACCGTAATGTATAAGGTATTTGGCAAGATGAATGAGTGCGTACTTGGATGCATTGGCTTTTTTGGCAAACATCGATTCTCCAAAGAATATTTTTCCTTTGATAACACCATAAAGGCCTCCGATCAGTTCACCTTCATCTGACCAAATCTCCACACTATGAGCCATGCCTGCGTGATGAAGGGTAGTATAGGACTTCTTGATCTCTTTTGTGATCCACGTCCCTTTTTGTCCATCTCTTTTTATGTTTCTACAAGCTTCGATCACTTTTTCAAAAGCTTGATCCATAGTGACCTTCCATGGCCGCTTGTTGTATATCAAGCTTCTCATACTTTTAGAAACTTTGATCTGATCAGTATAGATGATACACCTTGGATGGGTGAACCACCACAATATCGGTGCTTGATTATACCAAGGAAATATTCCGAAACTATAAGCCAGCTCTAATCGCTGAGGCCCAAGGTTTCCTCCAATGGCTACAAGTCCTTCATCATCACAAGATAGAGGATGAGGAAAGTATAACATCCTTAGTTTTTGTAACTAGTGCTTTTCTTGATAAGACTCTATCACTGCAGACAATCCACGATCTACAAGAGCATCTTTGAGTGGTTTTAACTCTGGATATGGACCCGTCTTAACAGTAGCTTTTCCTTTAAAGTGCACAATGAGCGAGAGTTGCTCTGATTGCTCAAAAGTATGATTACAAACCTCTATGAAACATTTGATTACCCAATCGAATGTGTTGAAATCATCGTTAAATACAATTAACTCAGACTTATCGATCACTTCTAACTCTTCGAGCAATACATCTTCTTCGTGGTCGTAACTAAGATTAGGCATACAAATAAGATTTATAATATGGATTAAGCTTTTAACGAATCTTGAATTTTTATAAAGTCTGGTACTTGACCAGCATCCTCTAATACTTCTGCGTATTTGATGACACCTTTGGCGTCGATCACAAAAGCAGATCTTTTAGATACTCCTTTCATACCCAGCACAAAATCTTCGTACAATGATCCATATGCACGAGAGACATCTTTATTGAAGTCACTCAACAGTGGAAAACTATACTTCTGACTTTCTTTAAACTGCTCAAGACTGAACAAAGAATCAACAGATATGGCCAATACTTGAGCATCAAGTGATGTATAGACGTTCAAGTTGTCACGGACGTCACAAAGTTCTTTGGTACAAACACCTGTAAAAGCTAATGGGAAGAAAAGCAGTACTACATTCTTACCATTGTAGTCACTTAAGCTAATCTCTGATTTATCCGTCGCTCTTAATGTGAATTCTGGTGCTTTGTCACCAATAGTTAACTTCATAAACTTCCTATCATTAAGTAAAACTGGCCATTTTACAGGCCCTCTACACAAGTTGACAAAAGTAATCTAAAATCATATTTATAGGCGTAGAATTGTTTGCTTTGTAAATCTTTTTTCATAAAAAGTCTGTGAATCAGGTCCAACGCTCATATCTACTGTTACATCTCTCGGTACTCTTCTGGAGTTTCACCGCTATTTTAGGTGATCTTATCTCTCTTTCTGCTTCCGTTCTAGTCTGGTGGCGTGTAGGTCTCACTGCTCTTATTTTACTGTTTTGGCCAAAGATGATATCTATGGTTAGGCGATTAGATAAAGTATTGCTGAAGCGATACTTTATCATAGGCAGTTTGATTGCGATACACTGGGTTTGTTTTTATGCTTCTGTGAAAATGGCCAATGCCTCAGTTGCTTTAATTACCATGTCTACGACCGCATTTTTTACGGCTATTATTGAGCCTTTAGTTTTTAAGACCAGTATCAATAAGCTGGATGTCATGATGAGTCTATTGATTGTGCCAGCTATGTTTTTGACTACAGCTGGTTTTCAAGGAGATATGATCGTAGGATTTTGGATGGGGATAGTAGCTGCGATTGTATTGGCCTATTTCACGGTGCTAAATCGAAGGGACATAGGTGAAGTATCTCCTGTGTGTATTACCTTCATTGAGATGGCAAGTGCTTGGATTTTTCTGAGCATCTGTAGCCTCTTGATCTTTGCTTTTTTGGATGACACTGCATGGTTGCCAACACAGTTAGATTGGGTATACTTACTAGTGCTATCTGCTTTTTGCACAGTACTGCCTTTTGTTATGCACTTGATGGCGATGAAGTATGTATCTGCCTTCACTACTAATCTGGTGATCAATCTTGAGCCTGTTTATGGGATTGTACTTGCGATTATAATATTGAAGGAACACAAGGAACTTAATTTTCAATTTTACATCGGTGTAGTCTTGATACTCTTTATAGTTATGACATATCCGTTGTTAAAGTCCCGCCTAAATCCGAAGGGTTAGATAGATATCACTGCCACAATTTAGAACGCGTTCACGTGATCCATGTACCTTCTGGTTATTGGGCCTACTTTACCTGAACCTATACATTTATCATCTATCTGGACGACGGGCATCACTCCTTTAGTCGTACTAGTTATAAAGACTTCATCGGCTTTGCCAATTATGTCAAGTGGTATGTCTTGACTATGGTGTTTGATACCGATATCTGTTTCGAGCACTCTTTTTCGTGTTATCCCCTCAAGGATATTTTCACTTGGCGTAAATGTTTCTCCTTCGATAATTAGAAAAATATTGCTCCTTGAAGTCTCTCGGACTAAGCCACTATCATGATATAATAGGTCTATAGCTCCAGCTTCTTTGATAGCGTCAGCTTGCATAGCTGCATGCATGTAGTTTGTAGTTTTTACATGAGGGATGTCTCTGCGATAGTCACTTGTAAGTAGCTTCGTTCCAGATGTGTAATACTCAGAGTCCCATTTTTTGATCGGCATACCCATGGCCAGCAATGAAGGTTTGTTTTCTTGATTAAACCCATTGGCTGAAGTGCCTGCCGATGCGATGATCTTTATGTAACCATCTCGAGAGTTATTCTCTTGAAGAACTTCAATGGCTATATTCTTTATCTCTTCTCTTGTCTTTTTAACATCAAGTCGGACGGCTGAACAAGAATTAAAAAAGCGAGATATGTAATCTTCAAAGTTGGGATTGGAGAGATCTTTCAACTTGAAAAAGTCGAAGATGCTATATCCACGTTGGACTCCGAGATCTTTAGGATCGATAGAGATATCCTGAGCATCAAGAAACTGATTGTTGTAATACGCGATAGGGAAGAACATAACATTGGATTTCTATAGTTGTAAACATAAAAAAAGGGTCGGAATAAACCGACCCTATATAATAGACCAACCAACCCAAGTTTAAATCTTGGTGACTACCATGTTTTTAAAGCATCGTAGTCTATATTTTGTTTTTTAAGTGAGATTTGCTCTGTTTTAAAACTTATATGACCGTTGGACCAGATTCCCTGACCGTTAGGACTTATAATTATATAGCCTCCCACTTCTTCCATATTCAACTTTGTGACACACTTGATCACCCACTTATCATTTATCTTCTGACCAAAGACTTGAAGATTCTTCTCATCTCTGTCCGCAAGATTAAAATATCCGCGTGTGCGATCACCGAAGTAATACAGTCTGGATTTTACTCTTTCTGCCTTCCCTTTGATGTTTCTCGTACCTGCACTAGTGACTATTGAATCAAATGCTATGTCTTTTTGGACAAAAGCAGGATCATCCTCATTAATGTGAGATAAGATTTCATTGATCTGTTCGGGTGTCATTGTTTCAAGTGTTCTGCTAACGCATCCGTAGCAGACGAGCCACAAACTGATGATAAAGATCAGCGTATGTAACTTCATAGGCCAAATATATAAATTATTTATATATATAGAATTATTTAATATAAAAAGTAAAAATATATTTCTCTATTTATTACTGATAGTTTGCTCTTTACATATTATCTATTGTTATTATATTTGTGTTTTGATTGAAGTTTTATCCATAGAGAAATTGGGTGAAAACGGGTCAAAAAGTCAACGTGCCTCTCTTTTTCGACCTGAAAAGTTATGGAACTCATAAACTTTGTAACTATATACGTTGTCTTGCGTCAAGACAGAGAATAACCCTATTAAAATGATGAAGTACGTCTTAATTGTTATCTCCCTAATAATGGTTCATTCTGCATTTGCGCAGAAAACAGATATTCGGCTCAATGAATCAAAATCAGAGCAAGGAGTTTTATGCTATGATGCGGAACTTAATTATACAGGAGATGAAGCATCACTTGCTTCTCAGAACTATCGTATATTCTATGATGCGAGTACGTTGAAGTTTGATGAAGAGCATAGCCATCTTACAACTGTATCAGAAGATTATACATTCAACGTTGTACAACAGAATCACGGCATAGACGCTAGTGGCATTGGATCATTAGCATTTGAAAAGGAGCTCGGGTTTATCAATGCCACCGTACTCTTTAAAGATCCACGACTTGCTGGACAGAAGTTAAAGGAGGGTCAAGGATGGACATCCATCGTTAGATTCTGTTTTGAGTCTTCGGGCGAACAATCCGGTAAGCAAGTGATCTTAGCAAGAAAAGAGCTTACTGCTTCATATGGAAGAGCATTTGTTGAGCTTTCTATAGTCGATCAATCAGATGCGATCACATCACTCCCGATTGCATCTTATACAGATATAAAGTAGGGCTTGGCATAGTTGTTGACATATTATGAATAATCATAATATGATACTTATGAAAACCTTCACTTCATTTATTCTTCTTTTCGCTTTGATCAGCTCTATTGGTGCTCAGAAACCTATAGATATCAAACTCAAAAGTAGCATCTCAAAAGACAAGGCTAGTTGCTATGATATACAGTTAAGATCTCCTGCAGGTCATGACATTAGTCTTGCGGGTCAGAACTATCGTATCTTCTATAATGGAGCGCAGACAAGCTTTCTTGAAGATAGAATCACCCACAATCTTGATAGAGAAACCTACGGTAAGTTGGATGTCATCAATACGGTGACAGGGGACATCGGATTTGTATCAATATCACTGGACTCTCGTATCATGACGGACAAGGTGGTAAGACTAAAGCGATCTGGTCAATGGGTCAATACGCTTAATGTCTGCTTTCAACACGATGCCAATAGTCTAAAGGAGTTGACTTGGGCGCATGCTAAGAAGACGGGTCAATTTGCGACAGCGGAAGTGGCTATGTCAGAATGGGTGGATGAAGACAATCAGCAAATACTACTACCCAATGAGGTGATCGATCATAATAAGGATAGAGACAATCTTATATCAGGGGATATCGCAGTATCTGTTTTCCCAAACCCAGTAGCAGAAGTGATCAACATTCAGTTTGAAGGCGAAAACGAAGCCAGCGATGTCTTAATCAAAGATATCATAGGCCGACAAGTAGTCAATGCAAAAATCAATGGTGCAGACTATCTAAGCTATGATCTCGCATCATGGCCAGAAGGGACTTATATGGTTATGGTCCTTAACGAGGAAGGTCAGAAGCTTGCATCTGAGAATATTGTAAAAATCAACCCTTAAAACATACTAGTTAAGTCATAAGGCTAAAACATGCCTATGGCTGCTAGCTACCTTACAAATTAATACTTCCTAAAAAGATTTTACTTGCACGTAGGGGTGAGACTTGTTTATCTTGTCACTTTATTAACCCCCAATGTTTTACCGATTGAAGTAGAACGATATATTCTATTGTGTGAATGTATCTATTGATGTAACCACCTTCCCTTAGGTGTAAAAGATTGGTAAAATGAGTATTCAAAGATTCCTGGCAATTCTTGCCTTGGCGCTATTTGCGTCTTCAACAGTTTTCGCAACAAGTATTGTTGATGTAAGACTAAGTCACAACACCTTAGATAAGGCAGAAAAAGCCCTTTATGTAGATATTGATGTTCGTATGGACAATCAAGATCGCATGGTTTTAGCTGGTCAGAACTATCGTATCTATTATCCTACAGAGACATTGAGTCTCAATAAGAAAGGATCAAAATCACAGTTATCACAAGATCAATACAGCAATCTACAGTTTGCTAAAGTTCTTGAGCATGTAGCCGCTTCTGGTCAAGGGGATATCTCTTTTGATGGGGATCTTGGTTTTGCTAACTTCTCAGTAGAGTTATTGGATAACCAAAAAGGTGGAGCAAGCTTAAGCGACAAAGATGGTTGGATGACTATCGCAACACTTAAGTTTGACGTCTTAGGAGAATTTGAAGAAGTATCTATGGTCTGGGGAAGAGAAAGCTTGAGTGCAAAGTATGCAACAGCTTTTGTGGAAATCGCAGAATGGGAAGCTCCTTTGAAGACAACAACTGTGATGATCGATGAGTACATCGACTTTAACCTAGTTGTTAACTCGCTTTCATTAGAAGGGATCACATATGATATAACTGTAGGTCCTAATCCTTCTACAGATTATGTAGAGATATCATCTGATAAAGCTTTGATGACAGATATGAGCGTATCAGTTAGAGACTTAAGCGGTAAGTTGATCAAGACGCAGCAACTACTTAAAGGAAGCAATACATATACTATAGATGTATCTAACCTACTTTCAGCTTCATACATATTTGATATGAGTGATGCATCAGGTAACAACTTATTGACGAAGCAGATCGTAGTAGCTCAATAATAGATAGAATAGAGAAACGTATTCTTTCTTCAGTTGAAGAGAGAGCGTTTTTAGGAATAAATCGAAGCCTTACATCTTATATGATGTAAGGTTTTTTTATGTCCCGATCTGATCAAATTCAATGCCAAGAATACGTATTATTATTATTTATCATATATAAAGTGTTAAAATTAGGGGAATAAAGCATAACAATTAAAATTAATATGTTAGTTTAGCCTCCAATTGGGTTCAGAGCGTATTCTGTTCCCATTTAATGTATGATGATGAAAACGATACAAACCTTAATGGCGGTAGCATGTCTGCTATCGGCCTCTGTCTTATTTGGTCAAGAACGTCTGTTTGATGTGAGCTTCTCAATTGACACGATTGACTGTAACTCACGACAGATCTGTTACAACACGCAAGTGCGTTCTGGAGACGGTACAGCTTGGAATCTCGCTGGACAGAATTACCGTATATTTTATGATGCATCTATGGCATCATATATAGATGGTAGTGCTGAGAGAATACTACCAGCGAGTCAATATTCGGATATCTTATTGACTGCTGATTTTCAAAATGTTGATGCATCTGGTTTTCCAGGTGATTTGCCATTTAAGGCAACTCTAGGATTCTTGAACTATTCAGTAGATCTAATGAATCTTACCAACGGAGGGATTGACCTTCCGGCAGATGGTGATTATATGCCGACAACAAAACTATGTTTTGAAGTTACGCAAGAAGTGATTGACAATGGATCTGAATGTTTAGGTTTGGTATGGGCGCAAATGGGCAAAACGGATGGTATCGCAACTGCATTTGTTGAGATATCAGAATGGGTACAACCTAATGTTACAACCCCATCAGTTGGAAGAATATTTGATGATCTGGATGCTGAAGATGGAGATCCCTCATGTATATCCATGATATGTGGTGGTGAGGGTAATGAAAATACAGACACAACCTGTAGCGATGGCGAAGACAACGATGGCGATGGATTGGTGGATTGTGCGGACCCAGATTGTGCTAATACAGAACCATGTGCAGAACCACCTAAGCAATTTGGAGTTGCATTAGCTCTAAAATCTATTGATTGTTCCACAGGGATGGCTTGTTATAATGTTAATGTTTCTACAGCCAATGATGAGTCATATACTTTGGGAAGCCAACGTTACCAGCTCTTTTATAATAGTGCCGTTGGCTCTTTTGTATCAGGTACAAGTGCTTTAGGTAGTGAGTTTAGAGACTTAGCACTACAAGCATCAACACCTATTGAAAATGTAAATGCCGCAGGCATAGGAGATCTACCGTATGAAGGGGATCTTGGATTTATAAATTTCACAATATTATTAGATGATCCAGCTGTTAGTTCAGTTTTTGTAGATCCTGGATTTCCAGTGACGACAGCTGAACTCTGCTTTGTAATAAGTGATCCAACAATAACAGGCACAGACGTATGTTTCGAATCTACTTGGGCAAGAGAAGGGGTAACCAATCCTTATAATGGCTCGATGGTTGAGATTGACGCCTTGATTAATACAGCAGCTCAAGCTGCAACACCCACTGATTTTGGAGATCTGAGCCCTGCTTCAGGTGACGATGCTTGTTTTGATACATCTTGTCCAGCGATTGCTTCTGAAACGGGTGATATAGATTGTAATGATAATGTTGACAATGATCAAGATGGCCTTATAGATTGTCTTGATCCTGATTGTGAGGCCTTCTCTAATTGTTCGACTGTTTGTAACGCTCAAGCGCCAGTTCTAACTGGTGAAACAGGTGTGGCAGGTACATGTGATTATGTCAATGGAAGAGTTGAGTTAACTGTTGATGGAGGTAACCAAACTACATTATATACAACTGCCTATGTGCTCACGTCTATAGACGGATTGATCATGGGTATAAATAATAATGCAGCCTCTTTTGAACTTTTTGAAGAGGGATATTATAGAGTATATGCTATCAATTATAGACCCACTACGGTTACGCTGACTGGTCTTTCTGTCGGAGGTAACATAGGAGATGTAACTGGGGATGATGATTGTTTTGCGCAAAGTGCGCCATTTGACTTTTCAGTTTGCTCTGAGGTGGCAAAGTGTAACTTCTGTCTCGGAGAGGATGTTACTATCAATGTAACTGCAACCCCTGGAGCCGGTAGAACATCTAGTGTTGTGCTTACAGATAATGAAGGAGTAATAATCAGTATCGGAGATGAAACAAACTTTGGTAATCTTGACGCTGCAATCTATGTAGGTCATTTCATAGAGTTTGAAACTGGACAAACGGTCGACGGATTAGAGGTTGGACAGAATATAGGTGATATTACTCCAGGAGCTATTACTGTCTTAGAAACATTTAACATTGGTGTTTGTGATCAACTCAGCCCAACTATCTTTTTTGATTTGAAGGGATGTGATATTACAACTACGGCAATTCTTCAGGTAGGTGAGACATTCACTACATATGAATGGAATACTGGATCAACTGAGTCATTTATCGAAGTATCAGCAACTGAAGTAGCATCGTATTCTGTAACAGTGACTTTAGATAATGGATGTATCGGAGTGGTATCTCAAGATATAACTGGCGAGGAGATTGCTCAATTTGGAGATTTTGTATGGGAAGATCTAAATGGTAACGGTCGTCAAGATGCTAACGAAGGTGGTATCAATGGAGTTACTGTAAACCTATATACGGATTTTGATAATGACGGATCTCCTGATTTTGCAGACTTCCCATCATGTATAACTACAACGGGTAATCATCCTACAACAGGTCAACCTGGATATTATAACTTCAACGTCTATAATAGTAACTATATCATTGGTTTTGATTCTCCAACAGGCTTTGTACCAACAACACAAAATCAAGGAGACGCTGCCGGTGATAGTGACATTGGAGACAATGGACTGACATCAACTCTTACAATAGAAGAGGGAGAGTCGCGCTTGGATGTAGATGCTGGATTTAGAACCTCTACTAGTGTAGGAGGACTAGTATGGGAAGATGTAGATGGAGATGGAAGAAGAGATGAGACAGAAGTTGGTGTAAATGATGTAACTGTCAATCTATACAATGCAGATGGAGATCGAGTTGCAACAACTGTTTCTCTAATTAATCCAGAGACAGATGAACCAGGATTCTATTGCTTTGACAATATACCAGTGGCAGATTATTACGTAGAGATTGTACTTCCTGATGGTAAGGCATTAACAGAGCCTAATGTATCAAATGATGAAAATAGAGATAGCGATGGGACTGGAGCAAATGGCCCTGGAACCACTGACTTCATTTCAACCAGTCCAGGAGTAAAAACCAGCGATGTTGGTTTTGGTATATATACAGGAGGTACGACTTGTGGCGTAGTCTGGAAAGAGAGTGAGAGAGGTACAGAAGGAGTATATGACGAAGGAGTTGATGAAGTCGTGGCTAACTCTCAAGTTGAGTTGGTTAGCTCAGATAATGATCAAGTTGTACAAGTTGGCGCAACAGGGGACGATGGTAGATATTGTATCGACGGTATAAGAGCAGGATCATATTATGTGCGCTTCAAAGCAAATGAAAATGGTGAGAGCTATGTCGCACCTAATCAAGGAGGAGATCCTTTAACGGATAGTGACGTTGACAATAATACAGGATTGACAGGTGTCTTTTTTGTAGGCCCCCAAGATTCTATCCAAGGTATCAACGCTGGTATCAGATTAGAAGCGTTACCGATCGAGTTACTGTCATTTAGCGGAAGCTGGGATGCAATAAGAAGTGCTAACGTACTGACTTGGGTAACAGCGACAGAGATCAACAATGACTTCTTTGAAGTAGAAAGAATAGTGAATAGTAATGGTGACTGGGCAGTTGTAGGTACAGTCGATGGAAATGGTACGACTACAATCATTAATGAATATAGCTTCGCAGATGATAACGTCAACAGAAGTGGTACTTACTATTATAGATTGAAGCAAGTAGATTATGATGGAGGCTATGACTATAGCAATATTATAGCTATTGATGTACTCCTTAATAACCAACCATCGCTGAAGGTATTTCCTAATCCAGTTAGGCAAAACGCTCAACTTGACTTGATGGTTAAACAGGATGATGTAGCTACAATAAAGGTGACAGATCTATTAGGAAGAGAAGTTAGATCATCAAAGTCTTATGATGTTTACTCAGGTCATAACATGATTGATGTTGATTGTGCTGATCTTCAAAGTGGTTCTTACATCGTACTTGTGACGATCGGAACTTCACAACAATATAAATTAATCCAAGTCGCCAGATAGGCGATATAATTCTAGTCTAAACAAAAAAAGCACCTGTAAGAATTCTTGCAGGTGCTTTTCTATATCTTACAACTCTTATTGCTCTAATTAGCAGAATTCGTTAAAAGCGCCAACAAGGTTTTCAGCAATCATCTGTGCTGATCTTCCTTCGATGTGGTGGCGTTCCAACATGTGTACAAGCTTACCTTCTTTGAATAAGGCAATAGCTGGTGATGATGGAGGGTAAGGAAGAAGATATTCTCTTGCTTTTTCAGTCGCTCCTTTATCTACACCTGCAAATACAGTGTAGCATTTGCTGGGGCTCTTGTCGTTCTGGATAGCCATTTTGGCTCCTGGGCGTGCATTAGCAGCCGCACAGCCGCATACACTATTGACAACAAGAAGTGTTGTTCCTTCGGCTTTGTCAAGGGCATCAATGACGGCTGCGTCAGAAGAAAGGCTTTCGAATCCAAAATCAGTAAGATCTTTGGACATTGGTATGGTTAATTCTACTGGATACATTTTATTTGTCTTTATTAAGATTTTTATTCAAATATTGCGTTAGGATTACGTTATCCTACATTAACAATACAAATTTAGGACAAAAAGAGTTTTGACCTTCATGATATAATTCGATATATGCGCATAATGTTTTTTAGCCTACTGTTATTCGGAGTGATAATAGAGGTGTGGGGCCAGAAAGAGGGAGTAGAAGAGCCATTGATACAAACCTTTAGACATTCTAGGATCATCAGTTCGCACTCGGTAGAGACCTTGCCTGCGCGTAAGATGGACTTTCGTATCGTTCATAGATTTGGTGATCTCGCTGGTAGCAATGGAGGATGGCCTACTTTTTATGGTCTAGAGAATGCATCAGATATATCTATTGGTTTCGAATATGGTCTAACCGATGCTTTGATGGTAGGTATAAATAGGACTAAAGGTGCGGGCCCACTCAAGCAAAACATCAACGGTCTTTTCAAAGCGCGAATCATGACGCAAGAGCGCAATGGCAATCTACCTATCAGTTTGTCAGTACTTGGGACGATCTCTTTTTCAACGATGCAGAAAAGTGAGTTAGAAGGCGTATTAAACTTTTTTGAAAAAGGTTCGCACAGACTTACATCTCATGTAGGGCTTCATGTAGCAAGAAAGTTTTCAGATAGATTCTCTGGTCAGTTCAATGCACAGTGGACGTATCGTAATGTAGTCCTCACTGGTGATGAAAATGATTTAGCAAGTATAGGTGGTGGATTTAGAGCACAACTGACACAAGCCATAGCCGTCCTTGGAGATTTTACATTTCCCGTGCTTTCAGAACTTCGATCTAGTGCGGATAGTGGATATTTTCCATCTATAGGCATTGGTTTTGAGTTTGACACAAGTGGAGGCCATGTCTTTCAGATCAACTTGACTAATTCTCAAGGGATATCGGAGACAGATTATATCCCTTATACAAGAAGTAGTTGGGGAGACGGAGCCTTTAGATTAGGATTTACGATTTCTCGATTATTCAATATGTAATTGAAGATGAATAAGGTAATCATAGGAGGTGTTGCTGTTTTTATATTGATGGCGTTTATGCCATTCACCAAGAAGTTGAAGCTTGATCGCTCGACTAGTGTTGTCGAACTTCAGGAAGCTTTGGGAACTGATTATAAATCAAAAAAGCCGAATAAAAAGGTCCGAGGAGTGAAGGCTTCAATTGGAGAAGACATAGTCAAGTATGGTTTTTCAAAAAGAAAGGGCGAAAAGAAAGCAAGAAGGCAAAGCAAACACTTCGTTTGCGCTTCCTGTCATAATGTAAAGAAAGAAGATCCCAATCTAGTTATGCCAACACCAGAGGCAAGACTAGCTCTTGCTATCAAAACAGGTTTGCCATTTCTGCAAGCAACGACTCTTTATGGTGCTGTCAATAGAGATACCTACTATAATGGTGACTATGAGAAGAAGTATGGAGACTTAGTAAAGCCTGCGCGAAATGATATCAGAGGGGCCATCCAGCTTTGTGCATTAGAGTGCGCTCAAGGACGAAAACTTAAAGACTGGGAGTTAGAGTCTATCTTAGCTTATCTCTGGACGATAGACCTTAAAGTTGGAGATCTTAACATATCAGATCAAGAGATAACAACTCTTAAAGAAGCAATTGACAATCCTGTCTTGCACAATGAAGGATTAAAACTGATCGCTTCTAAGTATGCTAAAAAATCAGCGGC
>CALIHL010000045.1 GCA_938022935.1 uncultured Saprospiraceae bacterium | reverse complement strand
TGCTATCCAGCTGGCCAATAAGGGCTGGGAGCAAGCATGTCATGATGATGCCGCTCTACGCAAAGGGCTCAATGTCGTCAAAGGCAAGATTGTCTATAAAGCTGTTGCAGATGCATTTGGTATGGATTATACACCAGTAGGGTAATCATAAAGCCTCTTGTATAAAGACTTCTTGTTGATCTTATTTGCATGAAATGTTTGCTCTCTGCTTAGATCACAGGGCATCAATGTAAAAGTCAGAGATTCTCTATACGAAGTCAGTTCCTAAGTTCTGTGCACTATGCTTTTGAAGTCTTCTGAGCTCAAGTGCTTCTTCATCTGAAAGCTCCGTGTAAGCTAGGTATTTCCCTTTCTGAGGGATAAACTCATCTTCCTCTTCTTCGAGATAGGAGAATCTATCTCCTCCGAGTCGCTCTAACTGCTTTTCATACTCTTCTTCTTCCCATTCTTTAGTGAGGATACGTGTACCAGGTATGCCTTTGACCAATATGTAATGAAGCGCAACAATGGCGCCCCAAGGAAGAAGTGGAAAAAAGTACCACATGAAGTACGGATCCGTAGCTATGTTAAGTAAGAAAAAGAAGACGCCCATGATCGCAAATACAGACATGTGTATATACAGTCTTCTGATTGACCTTACTTTTTTAGCTGCTTTATCTCTAGTATCTCGATCCATGTGAAGATGAACTTTGTGGTTAATTTAATTGATCTTACTAGATAATCATATCACAGCTAATCAAAGGATCAGATCGACGAAGGACATCTATTTATCGATTAATAATGCCTCTTAGTATATATCGAGGTATGATTACTTCTCCGAGGTGATCTCGATGACACCGTTGCCACCTCTATCTCCATATTTACTGGCTGCTCTTGTAGCAGGTAGTATATTGACCTTTGTGATCTTATAGACGTCTACAGCATATGATGCTTGGTTATAACTACGACCTCGTTGATCACCATTGATCACATATAGCGGCTCTTGCGACCCTTCTACTCCTTTGTAGCCTCTTATGAGGATCTTGTAAGTAGGAGAATTTCCTGTGATCTGTAACCCGGACTTGGTCCTGAGAAAGTCTATCAACTCGAGATTAGGCTTCTCTTTGAGTACGTCAAATGAACTCTTCTTTGACTTGTTATCTGCTGTTGATGTCGTCTGAGTAGACGAGCAAGACATGATCATCAAAAAGGTAAAAGATGCGAGGATATATCTCATGGTTATCTGATTTTAAATATTTAGGATGGAAAGATATAAGAATACATCTAAAGATGAAACGCATGTGAAGGTTGTTGCGCTGTTTGGGAGGAGGAAGGTGTTGATCACGGATTAAGATGATTACGCGGATGGAGCGGATTATTTAGCGAGGATTCACGGATTAAAACGGATTACACTGATTACACAGATTATCAAAGAAAGAGAATCAGTGAAATCTTCAAATCTGTATAATCTGTGATTCCAACAGTAGAGGAAGTACAAACATCATTTGATTCAGAATTCCTAATTTAAGGGCACAGTAAAACCATTGAATCCTGATATTTGGAAAGTAGAGACATGAGTAAACTGAAACACCATGACATAACCGAGAAGATAATCGGAGCTTCTTTCGAAGTGCATTCCTTTTTAGGGAATGGTTTCCAGGAAGTGATATATCAAAGAGCATTGGCATGGGAGTTTTCTCAAAGAGATCTTCAGTTTAATAGAGAGATTGAACAAGAGATTTATTATAAAGATCTACCGAATCCAATAGGGACTCGGAGAGCTGACTTTGTAGTCGAGAACAAAGTGCTAGTTGAGATTAAAGCTGTCATCGAATTGCAAGATGTTCATTTGGCGCAAGCGCTTAATTATCTGAAGGCATACAAGTTAGAGATTGGTCTCTTGATTAACTTTGGTAGTAAGTCGATGACATTTAAGAGGTTGATATTGTCGCAGTGACTGTGAAATGTAAAGTGTCGAATCACGGATTGAGATGGATTGGGCTGATGACACGGATTATAAGTTGGGAATCGCGGATTAGAATGGATTACACTGATGACACGGATTTTTAAGGGGCTGAATGACTGATTAAAACGGATTACACTGATTACACAAATTATCAAAGATAGAGAATCAGTGAAATCTCTAAATCCGCATAATCCGTGATTCAGACAGTAGATTTGTATACAACGAATGAAATCAAACAAATGGATTCCAATCAAATAGCCCAACAAATAATCGCACTAAAAGAAGCAGACTTAGCACTTCGTGATAAGTTGATTCAAGAAGGACTGCTTGGCAATGGCTATAATAAGGAGATGGAAGAGCTCCATGTTAAAAATGCACATACGTTGGATGAAATTATAAACTCTATAGGTTATCCGACCATTGACAAAGTGGGAAAAGGGGCCAGTGAAGCAGCTTGGCTGATCATCCAGCATGCGATTAGTCTGCCAGCTTTTATGAAGAAGTGCTTGAAGTTATTGGAGGAAGCAGTAAGCGAAGGAAAGGCGAATCCTATCCAGTTGGCATATATGTCAGATAGAATATCAGTCTATGAGGGAAGACCGCAACTCTATGGCACATCCTATGATTGGGATGAGAAAGGAGAACTAAACCCGCAGCCTTTTGATGATGTAACGAAAGTAAATCTAAGGAGAAAGTTGCTTGGACTTAACTCTAAAGAAGAACAAACAAAAGTTATGAGAAAACGGGCGGAAAGTGAAGGGGAAGCTGTTCCTTCCGATTATAAAGAAAGAATGAAGGCTTATGATGCGTGGAGGAAACAAGTAGGGTGGATATAATGACTTATCTTTAAGTATAAGATAGACTCGTGTTGTCATTAAAGAGGTGTTTAAATCTGCTATTGCTCTTACTTGGAGTTGTGCTGCTCAATCAGTGTACAAAGGCTGACTTAAGATCTCCGAAGGCTATCATTCAAAGATTGAAAGGCATAACTACTTTGAATGATTCTGAATTTGATAAGAAGATACCGTCGTCAGTACCAAGTGGTTGGCCGTGGGAGGATTGATAGAATAGAAGCCGTTCTTCGCTCAATTCCACCAAACCGCGTAACCTCTTTTCTTAAGGCTTTCTGCTAATGTTTGTTCAATAGTCTTTGCCCTTGCTCTTGTCATTGGGTTAAGTGGAGCATAAAGACTGGGTCGTAGGTACTTGCCGTACTTCTCGACATAGTATGAAGAGATCTTGATGCCTTTCTTGTTTCGATAACCAGTGAGGTGCTTTTCAAATCGTTCTTTGGGAGTATGGCTGGTCATCCCAACATATAAGCAGCCTGCAATTCCTTTATAGTGGGAGTTTGCTGACCTGAACTTCCAGCTGTCTGTCCAAACCTTGCGGTCCAACTCTACAACGTAGACGCTGTGAGTGAGTGACTTAGATGACTTTTTAGCTTTAGTGGCCATGTTGCATTGTATTGTTCAAAGATTAAGCCATGTTTAGTTATAACTGCTAAAGAGAAAACGCGATCTTCAGCTTACTTATTAACTCTTACACTCAATGTTCATTCATGAATGCCTTTAAGTATGTGTTTCGCTTTGCTGCTTGTATATACCTCTTTCAGAGTTGCGGTAGTTCAATAGAAGAAACTACCGAAGATCGGACTCCACCCAATATCGTCCTCATCATGGG
>CALIHL010000044.1 GCA_938022935.1 uncultured Saprospiraceae bacterium | reverse complement strand
TGCTGATCTATATAGATCACTTCTGCACCTTCTACTTCATGCACCTTGTGGGCCTCCCATATCTTATCTACTAATGTCTTTCCCATGATATTTAAAAAAATAATGTAAAAATGCCTGCGAAAAACTTCGCAGGCCTAACCTTTTATAATTTATGACTTATTCTAATTTCTTAATTAGACGGCAACTGCCATTCCTTTCCAGATCACTTTCAAGTCTTCATCTTCTACAGACTTCTTCGCATCTGCTACTTCTAAGAATATCTTATAAGCTGCATCCAACTCTCTCTTTGTTAGGTTGATTCCTAATTCTTTAAATCTATATGCCAATGCCGCTCTGCCAGATCTTGCTGTCAAAACAATCAATGACTTATCTACACCCACTTCGCGAGGATCAATGATCTCATAAGTATCCCTTGCCTTGATCACACCATCTTGGTGGATACCTGAAGAATGTGCGAATGCATTGTCTCCAACAATAGCCTTATTCGCTTGTACACTCATACCCATCTCAAAAGAAACTTCGCGACTGATAGGATTGAGCAATCTTGAGTTGATACCTGTTTCAAACTGATCTCCCAATCTATGTTTTAAGATCATCGCTACTTCTTCAAGAGAACAGTTGCCTGCACGCTCTCCGATACCATTCATCGTACACTCAATCTGTGTGGCACCATTCTGCACACCAGCGATGGAGTTAGCTGTTGCTAAGCCAAGATCGTTATGACAGTGCACAGATATCGTACACTTATCTATGCCTACGACGTGCTCTGTGAGATACTTGATCTTTGCTCCAAACTCTTCAGGCAAGCAGTAGCCTGTAGTGTCTGGTATATTGAGTACTGTTGCTCCCGCGTCAACCACAGCTTGGATGACTTGAGCGAGATAAGCATTCTCTGTTCTTCCTGCATCTTCTGCATAGAACTCAACATCTTCTACAAATGTCTTGGCGTATGATACGGCGCCCGTCGCGCGTTCGATTACCTTTTCTCTTGTTGTTCTTAGTTTATCAAATATGTGAGAATCAGAAGTACCTAACCCGGTATGGATTCTTGGTCTCTTAGCCGTTACCAGCGCCTCACCCGCAACTTTGATATCTTCTTTCACTGCTCTTGACAGACCACAGACAGTAGCATTCTTAACCAACTTTCCGATCTCTTGTACAGCTGCAAAATCACCTGGGCTACTGATCGGAAAACCTGCTTCGATTACATCAACACCCAGTTCTTCCAGTCTTTCCGCAAGTCTTAACTTTTGATCTCTGTCAAGTTTGCACCCAGGCACCTGCTCTCCATCTCTCAGTGTTGTATCAAATATTTGTATCCGTTTCATAGCGTATTCTTCTACTTCAATCTAATTGCCTTATAAAGATATTTATCGCACCTTCATTAGGCGAATCAAAGAAATTATCTCCTACAATATCTGAGGGGCATATATTTCACGTAAGTAATTGATAATCAGATAACTATACAATAGTTTTATACAATGCCTAGGAGGTTAACAGACAATCTTTTGAATCTCATTGTGAGGATGAGTCCTTCTGAAAAGAGGCTTTTTAGGTTATACGCTACCAAAAAAGCGGTAAAGAATGAATTGTTGTTTTTAAATCTGTTTGATTTTCTCGAAAAAAAGAAAGAATACAATGAAGAGAAGATCTTAAAGAAGCTACCGTCTATCAAAAAGGAGCAACTCCCTAACCTCAAGTCCAATCTGTATAAACAACTTCTGAACAGCCTACGCCAACAAAAAAAGACAAACCACACGAGCATTATGATTAGGGAGCAGATCGACTATGCTTTAATACTTCATAGCAAAGGGTTGTACAACGGAGCACTTGATATACTTGAAAAAGCCAAGAGAATGGCTCTTGACTCAGAGCGTAGTCTATCCATGTTGGCCGCTTTGGAAATCGAGAAGCATATTGAAGGACTTTATATAACAGGCAGTATGTATCCTAAAGCCAAAGTGCTAAAAAACCAGACCAATACTGCTCTTAGACAAGTATCAGTCAACCACAAATTGTCTAACCTGTCGTTGTCATTGTATGGCCTATATCTACAGTATGGCTATGTAAAGGACGATAGAGACTTTGATTTTATCACAGACTACTTTAAAAACAATCTACCTGATGTCAACCCTGATAGCTTGGACTTTTATGGCAAAATATATCTATACCAATCCCACGTATGGTACTATAACATGATACAAGATTTTGCCAACAATTATAAGTATGCGCAACGTTGGGTAGATCTTTATATAGAAAGTCCAGAATGGCAGAAGCGCGAACTAACGCTTTATATCAAGGGTCTCCATAATGTGCTCAACTCTCTCTTCATGGCGCAACGATATGACAAGTTTGCCCCTATGTACGAGGAGCTACTTAGGCTCGGAGATGCTCAGATAGGCAACATGAATAGAGACCAGAGATCTACCTTTAAGCTGATAGAGTACACACATGGTATCAACCAGTTCTTCCTTACGGGAAATTTTATCGGCGGCTCTCAGTACGTCCATCAGATCTCAGAGGCAATTGCCAAAAATGAATTTGATTGGGATCTGAATCGCATTATCTTATTCAACTATAAGATCGCATCTATCTACTTCTGTCATGGCGATCTCAATAACACGATCTCTCACTTACACACTATAACAAATCAAGTATATCCGGACTTCAGAGAGGACATACAGTGCTTTGCTAGAATATTAAATCTGATCGCACACTTTGATCTAGGCAATGAATCTTTAGTCGCTCACCAAGTCAGATCAACGTTTAGGTATCTATCTAAGATTGAACACTTGCAGCCTGCTCTCAAATCCATACTTGCATTTGTTAGGAAGATCCCTCGGATTAGTGAAGAAGACTTGAAAAACGAATTCAGAAAACTAAAAAAAGAACTCATACATATAGAACAAACACAGTTCGAAAGAAGACCATTTTTATATCTCGATATTATCTCCTGGCTGGAAAGTAAAATAGAAGATGTTCCAGTAGGAGAAGTTATAGCAAGAAAAGCAAAGCACAATCTTTCTAAGAACATGAGTATGCCCAATGTTGCTTAACGACCTTACTACTGATCATAAATCAGGCTCTTCCCATTACAATTACTTCAATATATTCTTCTAACAACAGTTGCAGCAACAACTTTAAAAAAGAGTCTAAAGTTTGATTTTTAAGTATAAGCGCATAGCTTTGTGCCAATGAGAAAGATTAATACATATCGTTTTAGCTATTACTTCTATTTTTTCAACAACCCTCAACGGTAGGAAAAGAATATAGCTATTACAATGTGTTTAGATATAGAGAGTCCTACTGAGTAGGGCTCTTTTTTATTTAGTATCAGAAAACATTAGATGAGAAGAAAGACAAAACTTGTAGTTCAAGGATATCCAGGTAGCTTCCACGATGAAGTAGCTCGCAACTACTTTGGGCACAATCATGTCGAGATTGTTCCTGCTCCATCGTTTAATGTTTTAGCACAGAAACTTTCAGAAGATCAAAGCGTACACTATGGTGTGATGGCCATAGAAAATAGCATCGCAGGCAGCATACTTCAGAATTATAAAATACTGAGAGAATATGGGTTTTGGATATCTGGAGAAACTAATCTTCGCATCAGTCATCAACTCATGGCACTCCCTGGGCAGGCCATCGAAGACTTGCATACGGTAGAATCACATCCCATGGCCATCTATCAGTGCACAGAGTACTTCAATCAATACAGACATATCTCCCTTAAAGAATCTCCAGATACTGCACTATCTGCAAAGCAAGTGGCAGATGAAAAGTTAAAAGGAGTTGGTGCTATAGCAAGCAAACTGGCAGCAGAGATATATGGCTTAGAGATTCTTGGGGCAGACATAGAAACTTCTAAAGTTAACTATACAAGATTTATAATTATATCAAGGCAAGCCGAGTATACATCACTTGGCAATGCCAACAAAGCAAGCATATACTTAAGAGTACCGCACAGTCATGGTAGTCTTTTAAAAGTTATACAGTGCATCGCTGATCATAAAATTAACATTAGCAAGCTTCAGTCATTTCCAGTTATGGGTGAGATGAACACATACTACTTTCATCTTGATTTAGAATTTGAAAAAATAGATCAATATGAAAACTGCATAGAGGAAGTTCGAGGCGTTAGCTTAGGTTTAGAAGAATTAGGCGTTTATACAAAAGCAATCATCAATGATCATCAAGCCGTCTGAAAGAATTGGAGAGGTCAAGGCTTACTACTTTGCAACGAAGTTAGCAGAGATAGCAGAGATGAATGCTCGAGGAGAGGATGTACTGAATCTTGGTATAGGAAGTCCTGACTTGTTGCCGCCACCTCAAGTATTAGAAAAACTACAAAGTGCTTCTAAAGGTGACAGAGCAAACATGTATCAGTCTTACAAAGGCCTACCAGAACTAAGAGAAGCTTTTGCTTATCATTATAAAAAGATGATGGATGTCGATATAGATGCTACTACTGAAGTCTTACCCTTGATCGGCTCCAAAGAAGGCATCATGCACATCAGTATGTCTTTTTTAAATCAAGGAGATGAAGTGCTCGTACCGAATCCGGGCTACCCAAGTTATAGAGTGACTGCAGAACTTGCAGGAGCGACTCCAATATTTTATAATCTAACAGAAGAAAGTGATTGGCTACCTGATTTAGATAAATTAGAGGAATCTGATCTTAGCAAGGTTAAGATCATGTGGATGAATTATCCAAACATGCCAACTGGCGCAACTATGGATAGTGACACTCTAAAAGCGATCGTCGCTTTTGCAAATAAACATGAGATCCTTCTTTGTCATGACAACCCATATAACTTCATCTTGAATGAAGAACCAAGAAGTATCTTCAACATAGAAGGAGCTAAGGAGTGTTGTTTAGAATTATACAGTCTCAGTAAGTGTTTCAATATGTCAGGATGGAGGGTCGGTGCTCTTTTAGGTGCTAAAAAGTATGTTGATGTTGTTATGAGATTTAAAAGCAATATGGACAGTGGCATGTATAGACCCATCCAAGAAGCTGCTGCAGTAGCACTTCACTTAGGTGATGAGTGGTTTTCGTCTCTTAATGATATTTATAAAGAGCGTAGAAAGGTTGTCCATGAGATATTTGACTTATTAGATTGCGATTATAATCCTAATAGCGCGGGGCTATTCGTTTGGGCAAAAGCGCCAGGTTACATCCAAGATGTTGCCGCATGGGCAGACGACATACTTCAAGAAGCGAAAGTTTTTATTACTCCTGGTTTTATATTTGGAAGCAACGGTGAGAAGCATGTAAGGATTGCTCTTTGCACAGATACAACTGGCCTCAAACAAGCGAAACATCGCATAGAATCAAAGTTTATCAAGTCAATCGCATAGTCACATGAATGAAGCTAAAATAATAGGAGTTGTTGGATTAGGGCTGATCGGAGGATCGATGGCTAAAGACTTTGCTGCACTTGGATACGTGGTCAATGGTTATGATGCCAATCCTACTCACATCCAAAAAGCACTTGATCTTAAACTGATTAATGAAGCTTTAGAATTAGAAGACTTAGCAAAGTCTTCAGATATCATCATCGTTGCTATCCCAGTTAAGATAACTGGCACAGTAATAAAAGACATCCTTAGTGCTATCAAGTGGCACACGATTGTAATTGATACAGGATCGACTAAGAAGAACATCTGCGAAGAAGTACGTAGTCATACTAAAAGAGGTCGCTTTGTAGCTTGCCATCCATTGGCTGGAACAGAGTTCAGTGGACCTCAAGCAGCTATCAAAGACTTGTTTAAGGGAAAGAAGAATATCATTTGTCAAGAGCATCTTTCTGATGAAGATGCCTTGGAAATGACAGTAGGACTGATGACTCAGTTGGAGATGCAGAGTATCTTCATGGATCCTGTGGAGCATGACAAGCATATGGCCTATGTTTCACACTTGTCTCACATAAGTGCATTCACATTAGGGACTACAGTACTCAATATAGAAAAGGATCAAAAGCAAATCTTCAATCTTGCCAGTACAGGCTTTGCATCTACGGTTAGATTAGCAAAGAGTTCGCCACATACTTGGTCTAGTATCTTCGCAGACAATTCTAAAAATCTCACAGAGGCGCTGACATCTTATATCGGAGAATTAGAAAGATTTAAAGTAGCACTTGAAAACAAAGATGAAGAAGCTATGAAAGACATGATCTCTGAAGCTAACGAGATCAAGCGAGTACTCAACGGCATGAAATACAACATTGTAAAATTAAGCTAATCATAAATTAGAAATTCATAATAGAATATACATCATGGAAGGACAAACTAAACACCGCACAAACTGGCTCAGAAAAACAGAAATCCCGGTAGTCATTGCTGGGCCTTGTAGTGCTGAAACAGAAGAGCAAGTATATGAGACTTGTAGAGGTATCGCCGCTTCAGGAAAGGCAGACATACTTAGAGCAGGTATCTGGAAGCCAAGAACACGTCCAGGCACATTTGAAGGGATTGGAATAAAAGGGTTGCCATGGATGCGCGCCATGAAAATGGAAACAGGTATGCCCGTTACAGTTGAAGTTGCCAAGGCTGGGCATGTTGAAGCAGCTTTAGAATTTGAAATGGACATCCTATGGATCGGAGCAAGAACAAGTGTCAATCCATTTGCCGTACAAGAAATAGCTGAAGCAGTAAGAGGTGTTGATATTCCAATCTTGGTTAAAAACCCTATCAATCCAGATCTAGCCCTTTGGTTAGGAGCCGTTGAGAGATTCGAAAGAGTGGGCATAGAAAAAATCGGTGCGATACACAGAGGGTTTTCTAATAGTGCAGAAAAGGTATATCGTAATCGTCCGCAATGGCAGTTAGCAATTGACTTCATGGCTAAGCGTCCAGAACTTCCGATGATCTGTGACCCGAGTCACATTTGTGGAAACAGGCACATGCTACAAGAGGTATCGCAAAAAGGAGTAGATCTTAACTATGATGGTCTCATGATAGAGACGCATCGTGATCCTGATAACGCGTGGAGTGATGCCAAGCAACAGATTACACCAGAAGTATTTGGCAAGATGATCACTGATATGGTCTTGAGACATGGAAAAGAAGATGACGCTTCTATCCAGCACAGCTTAGAATTTATGAGATCAGAGATCAATCAGATCGATACTGACTTGATGAATCTACTTGGAGAAAGAATGGGCATCGCAAGAAAGATTGGTGAGTTCAAAAAGAACAATAGCATGACTATCTTACAGCCAAAGAGATGGAAGGAGATCTTAGAGAAAGCACAAGTCAAAGGAGACAGCAACAATCTAAGTGCAGACTTTGTCAGCAAGCTACTTAGAGCGATACATGATGAAAGTATAGACCAACAAGAGAAGATTATGCAGAGCTAATTGGCAGCATTCAAAATATTAGAATCCACCTTCCTAACTTGTTTAAGAAGGTGGATTTTTATTTTATCCTACCAAAGAATGATTAGAAGAATAAATATTGAAGATGCCAGTATACCTATATGGTACAAGTAGTTTTTATACCAAGGCAATCCTTCTGTACCCATAGTAATCAAGTCCTTCTTGAAAGTATACAACTCTATCGCTTCTTTACTTGGTGGTGCTGTTGCTCTACTTACCAATACAAATATTACTGTACTTATAGCTACTGTTATACCAACCGTCATTGTAAAGTGAAGTTCCCATAAGCCCATCAATTGCAACACGAAAAATAGAATACCGATCAAAGTACCAATCATCAAAGTCCAATAGGCTCTATTACCTATTTTATAAAACACGCCAACTAAGAAAAGAACAACTTCAGGCAGAACAAAAACACTATACAATTACAATCATAACTGCAGGAAACAACTACATTTTCACTACTTGCCACTTGCTCCTTTTTAAGTCGAACTGACTTCCAGCTACAAATAAAGACATATTAATGGGTGGCACATTTTTACATCCTGCATACTAATAGTTTGAATTTGGAGGTGCTGTACAAGTTATTAATTTTCGACTCGTTAAGGGCTATCTATCCACTTATTCACTCTGTCAGTCACTCAGTAAAATTATTGTATCCGGTTTTTAAAAATTCAAAATATCATCTGAGCATCGACCTAAGTCAAGCTACAGAAATAATGGATAATCTTTGAGGAAATAGAATAATCATGACCATATTATAACCAAAAAAAAAATCGAAAGAATTCTTGACTAAGGCGCTCGTCAAAGGCCATAACAACAATCTAAGAGATGGTTAGTATTGCGAGCGAACTACTTAGTGTGACACCTGATGAAAATATAGACCAGCAAGAAAAAGATCATGCAGGACTAATAGACAATAAAATATGAGTTTACTTTACGAGTAGCACGGACCCAGTCTGTGCTACTCTTTTTATTATGTCTATTTTTTGAGATTCAAAGCTTAGTACCCAGACATATAAACCAATATCAGCTTCTTCATTATTGAAGTATCCATCCCAGACATCTTCGGAATTTTGAGATTCAAATACTACATTGCCCCACTTGTTTATAAGACGAAATTTATAATCTCTTGTTTCCACACCTTCTTCAAATGAAACACCAAAAAAGTCGTTTTGTCCGTCTGCATTTGGAGAAAAAACATTGGGAACATAGAAGGAGCTTTCGCAACTTATAGGCGCCACGTTGAGTGTCATAGGCAAAATGCCACAACTTAGGATAGCATCAATATTATAGCTTCCAATTTGCGAAAGTGTCCTCGTTGGCTGATCAAATCCATCCTCCCACTCAAATGTCGCAGATGACAATAGCGTGAGATCAAATAGATCCAATAAATCTACTTCGACAGGTATATCAATACAAGCCTCTACGCTTTCTTCTACAACTTCAGGAATCTCGATAATCGACAATTCATCGATGTAATAATAAAACGATCGAAAGACTCCGCTATTAGCCATAGCTGCGCAAGGAGGCAACTCACCAAATGTACCAAGCGGTAATATCATCCCAAGAAAGGTTTCTCCTCCTTTGGCCGTAAAACATGTTGTTATCTTTCGCCACTGATCACTCTTCCCGCCCGTCACTTCCTCAGACTCGAAGCTCGCGACGATAGGCACTGTTGTAGATGCTGTTCCGTTAGAAAAATCGTTCGTAACAAAGATGCTATCAGTTGATAGATATAAATCAATATGCTTTGTAGGCTTCAAAGAACAGCCAGATACATCATCTTCTAATCCTTGATATCCTCCTTGATTAAGTATATACATCTCCAATAGATAGGTCTTCCCGTTTTCAAGAGGCTGAGTAAGTGAAGTTGATATACCTTCTGTAAAGTAAGTCCCATTAGAATTCCATCTACTCCACAACCCTATAAAATTCCTTCCGTCAAAAGGCTCGACGCTAGCGTCCCAAAAAAAGAAATCACTTGCATCGAAAGAACAGTTTCTTATAAAAAGGTCTGGAGTAGCATCTAAGGCATACCAGAATTCACTTCTGTCAAAAGATTGATCTGGAGCAGCACATTGACCATTTACCAATGACTCAAAACCACCATCAGGTATCAGATTCTGGCCGCATAAATCACATGAAGTAGCTATGAAAAGAAGTAGAAAGATCATAGTAAGTGATCTTAATCTAACTCGAAAATCAAATAAAAAAACAAGCATAGAGTAATCTATACTAAGGTAACTTAATCGCCTTCTTGGACACTATGTCCTTGCCAGATCTCAATTGTACAACATATACCCCATGAACTAATGGGTCTACTATATCCCATTGCCAAAAACCAATTTTAGACAAACTGCTATCCTCTTTAAGTAGTATTTTAATTAGTCTTCCTTGGCTATCAAAAACACTGATGTCAAAGGGTTGATCATTGGCCAATTGATATTCGATAATCATCTGATCAGAAAAATAGGTAGGGAATATTTTGAGTTGAAGCTCATCATCACCTACTAAGGTTTGTACTTCTTCTCTGATTGTTATCATTTGGTTAGCGGCGATATTTTCAATCACTTGAGAGTTTCCTCCGACCCACTTAACAGTAACGCTTTCTACCATCTCGTCAGAACCTAAACCAAAGTGTGCTATAGTCGTACTTTGTGAAGAGTGACTCGATCCACCATCAATCTCTCGTATCAACAAGCGCTCATCAGTAACAACTTCTATTCGCGACCCCAACCCATCGTTATCAACTTTGACACCTTCTAACTTGATCTTTAACCAATTACCATCAGAGGCATCGTTACGATACAAAAGCACTTTAGCATCAGGCAACTCTTGCGCTGGATCTCTTGGTTCTTGGTTAACAACAAGCAAGTCCAAATCACCGTCGTTGTCATAATCAAACACAACGGAGCCTCTACCTATCCTCGGGTCAGCAAGTCCTTTGGACTCTCCAACCTCTCTAAAGAAACCATTGTGTTGCTGAAAGAAAAAATTATGATTAGGCCGAATCGTAGGATTAAGAGCGCCATTGGCAACAAATAAATCAAGATCTGTGTCATGATCAAAATCAAAGAAGTTAGCGCCCCAGCTCACCGGAATCCCATTATAACCCTCAGTTCTTATCAGTTGAACTGAGAGTCCATATCTCGACCCTTCTATAAAACCTCCCGCACCATCGTTAATAACAAAAAGGCTAGGCCCTACATTGGAAACAAAGTAGTCCATATAACCATCAAAATTATAATCTCCAACGGCTATCCCCATTGCATTCATTCCAAAGTTAAGGGCAAGGTTATTTGCTCGATTCGGAAGTGATTTATTTGGGTAGTCATTAAGTAGCGCAACATTGGGTGTTGCTTTGCGACCAAAATCATTAGCCACCAGAATATCCAAATCCTGGTCGTTATCTAAATCAGTAAAGGTTCCTTCGAAGCCAAAACCAAAATGATCAATCTCGTATAGATCAGATGCTTCTACGAACCCCCTTCCACTTACATTTATAAAGAAGAAGTCTTCAGCTGGAGCAAAGGTATTGGTGATGGTTGCATCATTGAACAAACTTACACCTTCCGGTGAAGCACTAAAGTAGTTAGCCACATAGAGATCTACATATCCGTCGGCATTGACATCGCCAAACGATGCCCCCATACTGTTGCTCTTAAACTTGTCTAATCCATACTGGACAGTTGCATCCCGGAAGGTGCCATCCTGATTATTTATAAATAAATAATTTGGTGACAACTGCCTCCCGTCTTTAAAATACATTGTGGTTACCAAAAGGTCTTTGTAGCCATCCCTATTTACATCTGCTGCACATGCACCTTGTGTATGAACTAGTATAGTCGCATCAAGGCCAGCTGAAGCATATGTATCAGTGAAGGTTCCATCTCCGTTATTGCGATACAGTACATCTGGCGCATTACCACCTGCTATAAATACATCTTCCCACCCATCATTATCAAAGTCAAGTACTGCTGCCCCACCTCCAAAAGTTGCTAAGTCAACTTTGAAAGCATGATCGATACCCGCAATGTCTGAGACTTCTACAAAATCTTGAGCACTCAATTGTAGAGAAAGAAGTGCCACCCATAAGGTTACAACGCCAGCCTTTATATCCATTCTCATCATTGTGTACTTATTTGGTTATAGATGAAGTCTTAAAAAAAATGTTGGACACAGCTCAAGTCGCCAAATCCAACATTTCAAAGAGTTCTTACTATAAATTTAAAACATCCTCACATCTTATATCTTACCAACCAGGGTTTTGCGTAAGATTAGGATTCTGATCTATCTCTTTCTGTGGCACGGGCCATAAGTTATGTTTAGGTGCGACAAACACTCGCGAATCTATTGACTCACCAAACAATGTCACAGTAGGTATAACATCCGCTGCAACATTCCATCTTATCAAATCATCCCTTCTTGTTCCTTCCCAAGCAAACTCGACTTGTCTCTCATGTCTGATGACATCTCTCATTTCTGCTTGACTCAACCCAGGAGTAACATCTGGCATCCCTGCTCTCGCTCTTATTTGATTGATAGCATCATATACATCCGCCGTTGGACCTGACGTTTCATTTACTGCTTCAGCGTATGACATCAGGATATCTCCATACCGATATAATATAAAGTTAGTCTCATTGCACGAGCAACCATTCTCTCCAAGAGTAGCGTCCAGATCTACCCACTTTCTAATAGCGAAGAAAGGCGAGAATCCTGACAGCGAAGCATCATATAAGTTACCTCTCCATTCTGAGACGCCAGGTATAAAAAGGTTAGCATACATACGAGCATCTCTATTAGCATATGGCGCATCTGGATTATACAAAGGAGACTCATCTATTGACATCCCATCAGTCATCATGAAAGAATTAGCTAATTGATCAGTCGGAGTATAAGAACCCCATCCATTTCCAGGCGCACCTTCTGGTCCAGGAGCTAAGCCAACTTGCATAAAGTTACCTTCTCCTTGGGTTCCTTCAGTAAACTGAATATCAAACAAAACCTCTTTGTTGTTTTCATTATCAGCGCTAAAGACTGACTCATAATCATCAACTAATCCTATGGCATCCGGATTAGCTCTAGACATATCTATGAGCTTCTTTGCTTCAGCGGCTGCACCTGCATAATCAGCATTGTATAACTTCATTCTCGTTTTAACCGCTATAGCCGACTTCTTTGTAGCCCGTCCTACTTGGCCAAAAAGTGGATCATCTCCTAAATTGGCTTCCGCAAAATCTAAGTCTGCAGCGGCAGCGGCAACTACTTCATCTTTTGATGTACGTGTCACTGAAAGCCCTTCTTCTCTTGTTATAACATTTAGAACAAGTGGCACATCTCCATAAAAGTTTGTCAATTCAAAAAGAATCATACCTCTTAAGAATCTTGCTTCAGCTATTATAGAATTTTTAGTAGAAGCATCCATTTCGATGCCCTCAATATTTCCCAAGACAGAATTAGCACGGAATATGCCTTCATATCCAAAGTCCCATTTACTATTGATCAGCCCTCCTGATGTTGGGCTGTGCTCTCCTTTCGCTATAGTTGGTATAGCAAACTCCCAAGGACAACATCCAACTGCATTATCTGTCATGCCATCCAATGAATAATTGTTGTAGAAAAAAGATCCACCCCATATGCTTCCTTGAAAGACATCATATACACTATTCAAAGCTCTAACTACGTCTTCCTCTGTTTCGAAAAAGCCTTCTACACTTCCTTGATCAAGTGGGGCAGTTTCCAAGAATGAATCATTACAAGCCGTAGTACCTAAAATGTACATAGCCAGAATGAACGTTATTTTGCTAAATAATTTCATGATTTGATTTTTATTTTTCATTAAAATTTAATGTTCACACCTGCAGTGAGAATTTTCAATTGAGGGTAACTCGCGAAAGCATTTGTGCTTCTCGGAGCTCTTTCTGGATCAAACCCAACATAATCTGTAATCGTCAAAAGATTCGTGCCGTTTACAAAAACACGCGCACTTTGAACAAAGTTATTTTCGAACATCTTTGTTGGTAAATTATAACCTATTTGAAGATTTTTAAGTCTAAAATAGCTGCGATTTGATATAAATGCTGAATGGGCGACATTATGATTGACCCCACCTTGTCCAATTGTTATGCGTGGTAAGGTTGCATCTGGGTTATCAGGTGTCCATCGGTCTTCCCATATACTCGACACTCCTCCGCTATTTGCAAATGGAGCAAAGATTCTTGATCTCTCAAAAACTTGTGCATCACCGATACCTTGAAACAATGCTCTGATATCAAAACCTCCAATTTCATATCCTAAGTTGATACCATAGAGCAAGGTCGGATTATCTTGACCCAAGACTTGGCGATCATCAGTGGTGATGATACCATCACCATTAAAGTCCTCATACTGCAAATCTCCAGGTTGTGGAGAAGCAAATTGACTTTGATCTGGCGCAGCGTCAATCTCCCCTTGATTTTGAAAAATTCCAATTGATCTAAGTCCATATAAAGCATTAATCGGAGAGCCTCTTTGAATAATAAAATCTCCTTGAAATACACGATCAGCTTCGCCTGCCAATACAGGATCTATAGACTTAACCTCACTATTAACCTTGGTCACATTAAAGCCAATTGTGAAAGCCGAGTTTTTGTTAATTACATGTCTATAATCTGATCTAAGCTCCCAGCCTTTGTTTTGCACTTCTGCAATATTAACAGTTGTTGGGGTCCGTACCCCAGTGACACCAGGGTTACTTTGATCAAATAGGATATCTGATGCATTACGTATAAAGTAATCTGCTTCTATTTCCCATCTCCCATCGAGCATAGACAGGTTGATTCCAATATCCGTCTGAGTGGTTGTCTCCCATTTTATATCAGGATTACCAAGAGATGTTTGTGCAGCTGCTCCAACTATCGCACCACCAAAAGTATACGCTGGCGCAAATGATATACTTGAAGCAAAAGGATAATTTCCAATATTCTGATTACCCAATTGGCCCCATGACGCCCTTATCTTGAAGAAATCTATAAATCCTTCCTTATTGAAAAAGTCTTCTTGTGACACAACCCATCCAACTGAAAATGAAGGGAATACTCCCCATCGGTTGTTAGCTCCAAATCTTGAAGAACCATCTCTTCTTATATTGGCTTCAAACAAATACTTGTTGTCGAAATCATAGTTCACTCGTCCAAAGAATGAACGCAATGCCCATTCTGAAGCTCCACCATTATTGGTTGACGTTTCCGGATTACCAGTACCTATAGCCACTAAAGAGTTACTCGGCAGTTCAGTTCTTGCCGCTTGAAAAAATCGAGTCTTAGAGCTTTCTTGATTGGCTCCAACTAAAAACTTAAAGTTATGTTGGTCATAAGACTTTTCATATGTCGCTTGTAACCAACTTGTGATGTTTAATGTCTCATCATAATAGTTAGTTAGGGCTCTGTTCTCTAACCATACCAATCCTAGGTCACCAGTGCGCCAGTCAAATGTTTCAAATCTTCTATTGAAAAACTGATCATCATTAGTCGTGTTATTAGCTGCAACGGTTCCTCTTATTTTAAGATTAGGTATCACCTCATATTCTCCATAGAAGCTTCCTAAAAAGTTATTGTCTCTAAGGACTCTATTTAATGCTTGTACTTCAGCAAGAATGTTAGGAGTTGACAACTCTATAGAGTTGAGCGTTCGATCTCTATCCGCCAACCTACCTTGGTCATCATATGCCGGAAAGTTTGGACCTAGTCGAGTTGCTCTCGCTAGAACACCTCCATCTTGACCTACGTTATCAAGATCAGACTCTTGCCGACTTATATAAAAGCTGCCGCCGATCTTAAATTTATCATTGACCCGGGTATCCAAGTTTAGTCGAGCATTATAACGTTGACTTCCTCCTGCGTTTGCAATGATCCCCTCTTGGTCCAAGTATCCCAAAGAGATGTTAAAGTTGGTATTTTCACTACCTCCACTTATGGACAGATTGTGTTGTTGTATAGATCCTTTTTTCAGTATTGCATCAAACCAATTAGTATTGGGCCCATTGGCATATTGACTTACGACATCAGCTGGATAAAGACCAGGATTACCTGAGTTTTGATCTGCCTCATTTCTTAGATTCATAAATTGCTGACTATCCCAAACATATCCTGGTGTAGATGTAACATCCGTAGACCCTGTATAACCAGAATAGCTAAATGTTGGTTTTTGATTTGGCTTACCACGCTTAGTTGTGACAAGCACAACACCGTTTGCTGCCCTTGATCCATATATAGATGCAGATGCGGCATCCTTAAGTACTGTTACTGATTCGATATCATTAGGATCTATATTTCCGAAAGGGGCCTCTATACCATCCACGAGTATCAATGGATTTGAATTATTCAAAGTCCCTATTCCACGGATATTAATAGTTGCTGCATCTTGCCCTGGCTCTCCTGAGCTCTGATTGACCCAGACTCCACTAACCTGTCCCTGTAGACTTTGAGAGGCATTGGTTATTGGTCGCGCTTCAAGTTCGGCTGCACCAACAGTCGAGACTGCCCCTGTTAAGTTTGCTTTTCGCTGAGTACTATACCCCACGACGACAACTTCATCTAATAGAGCAGCATCTTCCTGCATCAGTATGTCTATAGTAGACTGATTACCCACTATAACTTCTTGAGATGAATAGCCAGTGTAAGAGTAGATTAAAACATCATTGGGTGACGCTTGAAGTGAGTATGTACCGTCGATGTCACTGATTGTCCCATCTCCAGAACCTTTTATCAAGATGTTTACACCAATTAAAGGGGTATTAGTATTGTCTATTACCGTTCCTGAAATAGTCCTTTGGCCGATCGCGTTTGAAGCAAACATCACTCCGAGCAATACCAAGCAAATAGCATATAGTTTATTCATACATAGATAGTTTATACGGTATGTTAAAAAGAAGCCCACCATTAATTCGGCAAAATTCTTAAGTGTCAGTTATACACTTATAAGTAATAATAAGGATTTTTTACTAACTGTAAGAAATGATCAGCACAATAATTGTCTAAATATCATGTAATATTGAGCTTCAAAACAAACCAGATTGATTAAAGACATTACTAAAGCGAAAAAATCCATATATGAAGGGGCTCCATTATTGGTAGCTGTAGATTGTATTGTCTTTGGATTTGACAAAGAACGTCTAAAACTTCTCTTGTTCAAGAGAAAGGTGGCACCCTTTATGGACGAGTGGTCATTGATCGGCAGTTTTGTCAAAGTGGATGAAAACGTCTCGGAAGCCGCACATCGCATCTTACATGAATCGACTGGGATATCCGGTATATTCTTAAGTGAATTAGGATCTTTTAGTAACCCTTCACGAGATCCTGGTGGTCGAGTTCTATCTATAGCACATTATGCATTAATGAGATTGGAAGAACAAGATTTACAAGCAGTGGCAAACTTCCAAGCGCAATGGTTTGACGTAGAAGCCATCCCTGATTTAGTCTTAGATCACAACGAGATGGTAGCTCAATCATTGGCTAGACTAAAAGTCAACGCACACAGTCATCCGATAGGGTTTGAACTGCTCTCTGAGAAATTCACAATCCCTCAGTTACAATTATTATATGAAGCAATCTTTCAACAAAAGCTTGATAGACGAAACTTCAGGAAGAAAATAAAGGCAATGGGATTTTTAGAAAAGCTTGATGAGAAAGATAAATCAAGTTCAAAAAAAGGTGCCTATTTGTACCGCTTCAATAAAGAGGAATATGAGAAACTTATGAAGGAAGGATTAAACTTTGTGATTTAACATCCCTACTATCTTATCATTATTTTTGATATCCGTATTCCCAATTGGCAATGATAATAGTAGCTTAGTTCATCATGTGGATCAGGTCCTTGACAAGTCATTTTGTTATTATAGTATGTGTAGCACACATCTTATTATTAAGTCCTGTGATTTTATTTTCGCAGATAGACACTCTTTATATCTGTGAACCTTTAGATGAGATTGTTTTAACATCTCTTCCAGATCAGCTGTCTTATACTTGGGGGCCTATCAGCTCACTTGACGACCATACTATAGCTAGCCCTACTGCCAAGCCGATCATAAGCACACTATATATAGTCGAGCAAGTAGATGCTTCCGATGCTGAAAACTTAATTGTCAATCCGCACTTTGATGATGGGCCAGAAGGATTTCTGAGTGACTACCCTTATTCAGATCATCTCATTTTTACACAAGGCATTTTCGGTGTTAGTGATAACTCTAAAAGTCTAAATGGCATCTTTTTCTCTGAGTGCTATGATCATACTACTGGTGATGGTATGATGATGGTGATTGATGGATCGCCCCTGCCCGACCAAGAAGTTTGGTGTCAGATGGTTTCGGTCAAGCCAAATACTCAATATGCCTTCTCCACTTGGTTATCATCAGTCAATCCTCTTAACCCTGCTGCGTTACAATTTTCGATTAATGACGAGCCGCTTGGCGGAGTATTTAGAGCGACGAGTCGAGCATGCAACTGGAGACCCTTTTATGAACTATGGGAATCGGGAACTGCCGAAGTAGCCGAGATTTGTATAGTTAATCAAAACACCGACCCCGATGGCAATGACTTCGCCCTTGACGACCTCGGTTTCTTCGAATTAGCGAAAGTAACTCACGACTCTATACAAGTCATGATCACTGCAATAGAGAGTGCCAAAGAAAGACGGGTCTACGCTCCTAACATCTTCTCTCCTAATGGAGATGGCATTAATGATCTTTTTTATTTACCCACAGGTAAAGGTGTTAAAGCGATTCAAGATTTTACAATTTATAATCGTTGGGGAGAAATATTTTTTTCTAAACATTTCTGCGCGCCCCAAGATCAGACGTGCGGCTGGGATGGGTATTATAACGGATCCCCACTCTCAGAAGAAGTATATTCTTATTCCGCTAAGATTGTTTATTTAGATCAAGTAACCCAATCTATAAAAGGCACCGTACAACTCGTTCGCTAATTAGTCGCAACTAAGTTATAAATCTGAGATATCAACCTTGCAAATATCGTTGCACCCAGACCTCTTTCATCTTGACATTTACCTTCCAGACATCTGCCAATGGCTGATCTTTATATGGATATGTCCACATATATGGAGGTGGACCAAGCTCTGTTGTCATGGTTAGCTTTTCTCCTTTTTTAGCTTTTAGTTCAACTATTCGGTCCCACCAGGCAAAGTGTGCAGTAGCGTCTTCTTCATACTTAGGATCATCAAACTGAGGTATCTGTGGAGCCTCTTGAAATCCAATTCTGGAATGTATATGGCTTGTTCATTGCAGTGCCAACTCTAAAGCCTCCTTCTGATCTTCAAGAAGAGATTCATGCACACAAGTCCAGTGGGGTATATCCAATGTTAGTTTTAATTCCTGATGCTTTTCTAAATAATCATTAGTCTCAGGTAGACTGTACAACATATGACCTCTGTGAGTCTCATGATATATCGGTGTGCCGGACGCTATTGTTTGCTTATGAGTGTAATCTATAAATGTATCATTCTGATTTTTCTCAAAATAATCCTTCCCAGAATGGCAATTAACGCAATACTGTCTTTTTCATTCCTTGGTGTCCACACCTCTATTCCGTCATAATTAGCTAAGCTTGCGCTCTTACAAAATGCATCGATAGCTCCTGCAAACCCCCAGTTAGTTGCATAAATTTCAATTTCGGGGGTTCTCTTAAACGAAACTGAAGGCTTTCTTATATTGTTAAAAACAGAATAGCCTATCCCCGCTAAGGATCCTGCTTTTATAAATGCTCTATGATCTATCATAACATTTAATTGTAAAAATTGAAATTCTCTTCAGATTCAAACCAATAATCACTCTTTATAAATTACTCCATCTTTCATAACAAGGCCGACGGTTTTTAATTTTACAATATTTTTTGATGGATCTTCAGACACTGATATAATATCAGCTTTCATGCCTTTCATGATTCTCCCCCGATCGGTTAAGCCTAACAAGTCAGCATTTACGGAAGTGACATTCTTCAGCACCTGCTCATCTGTCATCCCATAGTCGACCATCATCTCCAGTTCTCTCACATTATCGCCATGAGGAAAGACACCAACATCTCCGCCGGCAACTATATCAACGCCAACTTGCAGCGCCAATGAGAAGCTCTTCTTCTTGGCTACAATTCTTGCAGGGTCTGGATCCACTCCCTTGTTCCATCCTCTATACTGCATAATGGCATCACCTGCTGCCAAAGTTGGGCATAATGCGACGCCATGTTCCTTCATGAGTTCAAACACCTCCTTAGTCCCTCCATCACCATGTTCAATGGTATATACACCTGCCAATGTTGCGCGCCTCATGCCTTCTGCAGTTGCGGCATGAGCCACAACAGGGCGACCGCTGGAGTTTGCTATATTAACAATGGTTTTCAGTTCGTCAATTGTAAATGTCGGCTTCGCTTCTCCATTCGGGCCCCATCTATAGTCCGCGTACACCTTAATGATATCAGCTCCTCCACCGATCTGCCTTCTTACTTCTTTTATTAAATCATCCACACCATCTGCTTCATAAGCCCCCAATGGCACAGTGACATGCTCTCCAAATCCCTTAGGGCCATAACTCCCTGTTGCCACGATGGCAGGGCCCGCAACGACCAGATGTGGCCCAGGGATCACTCCCTTTTCTACACTTTGCTTGATGCCCACATCCAAGTATCCAGCTCCTTCAGACCCAAGATCCCGCATCGTTGTAAACCCCGCTTCGAGCGAAGCCTTTAGATGATTGCCTGCTCTTAGCGCCCTTTCGGCAAATGTCTCTTTCAGGACTTGGTCATTCCAAGAAGTCTCATTGTATGGATGCAATAGAATATGCGAGTGGCCCTCGATCATACCAGGCATCAGGGTTTGATTTTGAATATTTATAACTTCAGCATCGGCAGGAGCATCTATTGAAGCAGAAGGGCCTGCCGCAACGATTAACCCTTCATCTATAACCACTGTCCAGTCGTTACGCAATTGATCTCCGTCAAAGAGTGAAGATGCATGAATAACGATAGGCCCTTTCTGGCTAAAGGATCGATCATTCATGCAGATCAGACAGACTAAGACTATAATTATGCGTGCTATCATCTTTCTAGTTTTCAACTTGTTCTTCAAGTGCTTCCCAGTATTCTAAAGCTCTCCTGGTATGTGGTATGCAGATGGAGCCTCCTACCAAGTTTGCCACCATGAACACATCAAATACTTCTTCTTTAGTAACACCCAGTTCATAGCAGGTGCCGATGTGATACTTTATGCAATCATCACATCTTAGCACCATGGATGCTACAAGACCTAAAAGCTCTTTAGTCTTCACATCCAGTGCTCCGTCTTTGTAAGTATTGGTATCGAGATTAAAAAACCGATTGAGATTCTTATGACCATGACCGATCATCTTCTCATTCATCGTTTGTCTGTACGCATTAAATTCTTCTACAGGATTGGCCATCATTACAATTTATACTTGCAATCACGGAAAAAAATCTCACATTCTGATGGTGAGTCGCCTCTAATCTAAACCTCGGCATACTTTACCTGTCGCCAAAGAGAACGGATATTCTTAACGATCATGGCGAATACACCTAAGAAGCAAATAGTGCCAGTCAGCACATACTCTATGCGCATATACTTCATCGTCCAAGTTTGCTTCTGCACATCCAAGTGTTCAACAAGTGTCTGAAGCCCTTCTTGATCGTTAAACTCTAAAAAGTCATGAAGACCTTCTAATATTGGAAAGAAGAGTATCGGAGCTGTCAAGATCAAAATGATCTTAAATGCTTTAGAGTCTGATAACGGATGATGATGTAAAGAGAAGTTGTATCGCAGTAAAGTGATTGCCCCGGCGATATATACTACATTATAAATCATCCACGGAAAGTCAATATTTGCTTGTAGGATAGGAAGCATGATAAGCGCTGCAACAACAGCAGTTACTCCCCACCAAATGAACTCTAAAGACCACTTTTTAGATGCTATAGACATATATACAACGAAGATAGCCTATGCTCTTCTGAACGATAGCAACAAGCCCTCGAAATATTATCTATAATCAGTCAAAGTTATAGTCAATGACATAATGGAAAAACAGAGATTATTTTATCTCTGTCCGATGGAAGTATATCCAATAGAGTAACACTCACTCACAACAACTCTGCGGCCATTCACACCTGATATCTACACATCCACGACATCTTATAGATTCGTAAAACATACATCAAGTATCTTGTAAGGTTTTCAAGTTGCACCTAATAATCCATTCTGCATTCCATCATATAGAAGCCATACTTCCTACATAGATTCTAAAAACCAGACATTTAATCTGGCTTAGTCAGAAATCGCTCTTCATTAATTAAATGGTAATGAGCAGAATAAGAACTCTGAAAGAGTTCGCAGCGAACCGATGACCAAAGGTCAAGGGTTGTGCTAGCACTGCTACTTAGATTTACTTGATGTAAACAAAAAAAACCTTGCTGAAATGAATCAACAAGGTTCTATATTAACTGGCAGCGACCTACTCTCCCACCTTAGTAGTACCATCGGCGCTGAAGGGCTTAACTTCTCTGTTCGGAAAGGTAAGAGGTGGAACCCCTTCGCTATAGCCACCATTTAATCTTAATCTGACATGGCATTATACCACATGCAGATCGCCCAATCTTACAAGAAGATGGACGTAGCTTAAAAATGACAGACTGATAATATCGAGTGAATTGAATTATATAGAATAAACAAAATTTGCTGTGTTATCCTTCTCACGAAGGATAGTTTCCGGTTGCTATCACAGAAAAACTGTGACAGCAACCGTATAAAGAAGCTTTCGGGTAATTAGTACTACTTGGCTCCATGTGTCACCACACTTCCACCTATAGCCTATCAACGTGGTCATCTTCCACGACCCTCAAGGAGTACTCATCTTGGAGTTGGCTTCGCGCTTAGATGCTTTCAGCGCTTATCCATTCCGCATATAGCTACTCAGCGATGCACCTGGCGGCACAACTGATACACTAGAGATGCGTCCAACACGGTCCTCTCGTACTAGTGTCAGATCTCCTCAATACTCCAACGCCCACAGCAGATAGAGACCGAACTGTCTTGCGACGTTCTGAACCCAGCTCGCGTGCCACTTTAATGGGCGAACA